>CACXEZ010000083.1 GCA_902766815.1 uncultured Erysipelotrichaceae bacterium
TTATTTGCATATTTTATAACATCTATTCTTTTTGAATAAAATTTTATATTATTTTTTTCGCAATAATTTTTTACATATTCTTCGTCAGAATTTGCTTCTTCTCTAATTTGATGATTTATGTGACATACAATAATTTCAAAATTTAAAATTTTGTTTTTGTAAAATTTATTTAAAATATGTAATAAAGAAATAGAGTCCGGTCCTCCAGAAACCCCAACTATGACTCTATCTCCATCTTCTATTAAATTATATTTTTTAATTGTATCTAAAACTTTTTGTTCCATTTTTGCTCCTTTTAAGGTTCCTTTTAGGCCCCACTTGGCATATTGCCACAATTTTGTTCTTAATTATGTCTTTTCTTTTCTATTTGTTTTAATTTTTCATATTTTTCTTTAATTTTTGAATCATTATCTTTATACTTCTCTAATACCTTTTTCACATCATCAATTGCTAAATTTAAAGCTTCTGTTTGTTTATCTTGCGTCATCATCTCCAATAACCCCCTTGTATTTTTTGATAAATGCAGAATCTTCTTGTTTCGGTTCTACGTCTGTTGTATCATTTTTTTGATAATCGTAAACTTCGTCTCTATATGCTTCTTTGTCTACAAGAACAATATATTTTAAATTAAATTTTTTGGCTGCTTCTACCATTTCTCCAATCGCTTCTTTATTTTTTCCAAAAACATATGTTGGCATAATTCTTCCTCCAAAAGTATCTTCTTTTATTTTTCTTGAGTCTCTTTCTCTTCTATAGATTGCTATTTCTGGATTATTTTTCCCTCTTGAAAAAAGTGGATTTTCTGATTGTGTATCATGTTGTGTTATGCTATCAGGATAATCCAAAACATGTCTATCTTCAATAGTTGGATTTAGTTCATTTATATTATGAGTAACATTTATATCATCATATCCCATTCCAACAACTTGGCTTGCACCTATATCAGAAAATCCAAATCTTACTTGTCTTGGAGACATTTTTAAAATGTTTTTTCTTCCATATAAACAACCTGAAATCGTACTTGCACCTTTTTCAAAAGATGTCCATCTCTCATACATATTCTCTTTTGTTGTCATACCTCCATACCCTGACATATTTGACTCAAAAATTGAAGCATACGCAAAAAAGTCAATTCCTTGTAAGGTTATAATCTTTATACCATCTATTTCACTCACACTAACTCCTTTTTCTCCTGCTTCGCATTTATGAATCATATCCTCTGGAGATAACAAAGCTTTAGTTAAAACTTGGTTGAAGTGTTCCTCTATTTTATTATTAATTTTATCAAACTGACTTGGATTAATCATAGTTTTATCTTTTAATAATTCATTATATAAGTCCATTAAAACTTTTTCATCATCTATACTACTTATGATTTTTATTAATTCAATATAATCTCTTTCATTTTGTGTAAGTATATTACTAGCTACAGTATCGTAATCTGCTACTAGCCCAACTTTTCCTATCGTTCCTTCTTTCGAGAAAAATCTACCTATTATTAGTTCTTTTAGCTTATTTTTATCAGTTGTCTTTTCAAATGCTTCCTGATAAGCACTATCTTTAATTTCTTGATAATTCTCTACTTCCTGCCAATTACTTATTTTTGTTGGAAGGACATCATGATAATAATCTGTCAACATTTCTTGTAAATTTTGAATTTGAACTTCTGTAAACTCACTATCATCATTTATTTTATCCATCAATTCATAGAAATCAGCAAATGCAATTAATTTTTTATCCAAATCTTGTGGCGTAAATTGAAAATAGTTTTGTGTAAGTTTACTAAAAATTTTATATTGTTTCATCTTTTCAGGATATCTTGCTAAATCAGTAATTACGTTTACTCCATTATTTCTATAACTCAAAAAATTATGAATATCTCCAATAGAAAATTCCTCCATAATTGATTTATTAAAAATATAGAAATTAGGTATTTCATCAATACTAATATTGGGTCTTTCTTCTAAAATTTTTCTAGCATCTTCCCCATAAACTCGTCCCACTATGTCTAATAATTTATTCCTATCATTAGTCTTAATTAATTCACAGATTTCGTTGCTATCAAGGCTTCTTGTTATATCTTCATTTAGAGCTAATTTTATATATCTATTCAATAAATTTCTAACTTTATCGTGATTTACTCCTATATCACTTGAAATTTCAGTCAATAATTCTTTTAATTCTTCATTGTCTTTTATTGTCTCTACCTCTTTAGATAACACATCAATTAAAGCTTGAAATCCTTTCTGATCTAAAATACCATAATCAAAACCACTATATTTAATAATCTCCACATCTAATACTTTGTTTCCAACAGTACTATGATTGGTTATTGATTTTAATGAATTTATATCAGTAATATTGGCTTGGTTTGGAACTTTTGTGTCATAGCCTGTAATTATAGAATAGTCTGTTAATTCACTTCGTAATTCTTTGGCTAGTAAATAATTGTCATTGACAAATGTTTGTTGAATTTCCGGGCTCATATATTTTATTATTTTATTGTCTATTGTTCCAAGTTTAAATTGTAATTCTGGGCTTAATAAACGTATTTCTGTTGTAACTTCCAAATTTTGCTTTAGCCTTTCAATAATAAAACCTAATATTGCTTTTTCTGGAAAATATCTTAAGTCATCTTTTGATACATTTTGTAATATCTCATATTGTTTCTCTTTAGGTAAAAGTGTTATATATTCCTGACCCACTTTTTTTTGTATCATCATATTCTTTACTTTGTCTATACTAAGCATAGTTATTGCATAAGGTACTTCTTTAACAATAGCGATAACATCATCAGATATATTATCACTAAAATCCCAATCATTAATTAAAGCATTAATCACATCTTTATCTTGTTTTAAAAACATAGGTAAATTGCTAAATTTTTTTCTTGCTTTTATTACATTTCTTGCTTTAAAATTTAGATAGAATTTCTTTCTTATATTCTGTATTAAAGACAGTTTTCTTTCTGCAATTTGGTCCATACTTATCTCTCCTTAGTTCACATAATCTTAGTGTATTTATATCTTATTATTTCATCTTGTTTAACAAAATGGCATTGGCATAAAACTATTCTTCAAACCCTCTCGCCAAATTTGCAAATTTTGTGTAATTGCCCATCCATAGAAGTTTAACTTTTCCTGTTGAACCTCCTCTATGTTTAGCAATAATTACTTCTGTTAAA
>CACXEZ010000084.1 GCA_902766815.1 uncultured Erysipelotrichaceae bacterium
AATTTTATTTGAATTCAGTTGATTTTTATTTTATTTTATTATATAATGTTATTGGTGCAATAGTGTTTTTTTGGAACCAAGTCAGGATCGGGAGGTAGCAGCTTTAACAAAATACATTATGTGCATCTTTTTTATTGTTGTATAAAAGTTTACTTTTTGTTATATATTTGTATAAATTCTTTTATTTTAAGGAAAATATTTGTTAATTATTTGTATATTTTTTATCGTTATAAAAATAACGTAACTAATTTAATTTGTATTACTTTAAAAAATATTTGATTGTTTATTTTTATATATGTGACAGTTTATAATTTCTATGAATAATTGATTCTATGATTGTAAATTTTTTTAATTTTTGATATAATTTTTCTAGAAGGTGGTGATTTGGTGAGTTATTTGGCTCTATATAGAAAATACCGTCCAAGTAGTTTTTCTGATTTAGTAGGGCAATCTGAAGTGTCTAGTATTATAAAAAATGAAATTGTTAACGATAAAATTTCACATGCTTATTTGTTTTCAGGTCCTAGAGGGACTGGGAAAACTTCTACTGCGAAAATTATTGCTAAGATGATTAATTGTAATGATTTGCGTGATGATGGGCTTCCTTGTGGAAAATGTCTTAGTTGTCTTAATTTTGATTCTAGTAGTGATGTTGTTGAAATTGATGCTGCTTCTAATAATGGTGTAGATGAAATTCGTGACTTGCGTGATAAGGTGAATTTGGTTCCTACTTTTGGGAAGTATAAGATATATATTATTGATGAGGTTCATATGTTAACTACTCAGGCTTTTAATGCTTTATTAAAAACTTTAGAAGAGCCTCCTGCTCATGTTGTGTTTATTTTAGCAACTACAGAGTTTTATAAAATTCCTACTACTGTTGTTTCTAGGTGCCAAAAATTTCAATTTTTGAAGTTTTCTAATGATGATATAATTAATAGACTTGCTGATATTGCTAGTAAGGAATCTATTTCGATTGATCGTGATGTGTTGAACGAAATTGCACGTTTGTCTGATGGAGGAATGAGAGATGCTATTAATATGCTTGATCAATTATCTTCTTTTAAAGATCATGATTTAACTGTTCAAGATGTTTATCAATTGAATGGTGTTGTTTCTTACTGTGAATTTTTTGATTTATTGAATTATATATCTCATAATGAAGTGCTTGAAATAGTTAATTTTGTAGAACGATTAGATCAAAATGGTAAAAGTTTGGATCGGTTTCTTAGTGATTTTATTTCTTTTCTTAAAGATGTTTTGATTTTTAAGAATGCAGGATATATTGGGGTTTTTGGTTCAGAGAAGGGTGAATATTTACAGAAGACTTCTAACTTATTTAATGGCGATGAGATATATTCAATGATAATATCTTTTAATGATTTATCTATTAAACTGAAAAATTCTTCTTTTTCTAAAATTTTTTTGATAATTGAATTTGTTAAATTATCAAAAATTGATAATAATTTAACTAATAATGATAACAAAGTTTTGAGTTATGAAAATAACACAAAAAATGAATTTTTACGTAACACTAATTTTTTTAATAAAAATAATGATAAATTAATTGGAAATAACAAAAAGTTAATTAATATTATTGAGAAAGATAAAAAAAATAGGATTCATAATGCTTTTGCTACAGCCTCTAAAGATTTAAAAATAGATTTCATGAAAAAATGGAATTTGGTTTTGGAAAAGTTAAATAATGATTCTAATTATATTTCTATTGTGGGAATTATGAGCGATGTTGAGGTAATGGTTGTTGGTAATTATTATGTTATATTTGTTGCTCAGTATGATTCTTTATTGGAACGATTAGGTAATTGTATTGATCAGATTGAACAGTTGTTATATGATGTTTATCAAAATAAATATAAAACAGTTTTTCTTGCAAGAGATGAGTGGAATTATGAGAAAGATAAATATATTTCTGCTTTAAAATCTGGCGAGAAATATGAATATATAAAAGATGATGAAGATTGTATGATTAATCAATTAAATTCTGTGGATGAGATTGATTCTGATGTAGAAAAGATTGTTTCTATTTTAGGAAATGAAATAATTTCTTATGAATAATTTATAATTGAAGGGATGATAAAAAATGAATATGAATATACAAAATTTGATGCGTGAAGCTCAGAAAATGCAAAAGGATTTACAAAAAACTCAAGAAGATTTGACTAAAACAGAATATGAAGGTAATTCTTCATTAGTTACTGTTATTTTGAATGGAAATAAGGATGTGAAATCCGTTAAATTGTCTTTGGATGATGATTTTTCAAAAGATGATGTTGAAATATTAGAAGATATGTTAGTTGTTGCTTTTCGTGATGCATCTAAAAAAGTTGATGCTGATAAAGAGAAAAAATTAGGTAAATATGGTCAGGGGTTATCAGGATTGATGTAATATGTTACCTAATAGCTTAAGAAATTTAATTGATAGTTTTAAGTCTTTACCGGGTATTGGAAGTAAGACTGCTGAAAGATTAGCTTTTTCTATGCTTGAATTTGATAAGAGCCATTTAACTAATTTTTCTAATTCTATTTTAGAAGTTCGAGATAATATTAATCATTGTCGTATATGTGGTAATATTTCTGATGGAGCGTTGTGTAGTATTTGTTCTAATGAGGAAAGAGATTTTTCTACCATTTTTGTTGTAGAAAAGTCGAAGGATATTATTTTATTTGAAAAATTAGGGATTTATCAGGGAGTTTATCATGTTTTAAATGGTTTAATATCTCCTTTGGACGGTATTGGTCCTGATGATATTGATTTAGCTGGTTTAATTAGTAGAGTTGAACAGAATTTAATTAAAGAGGTTATTTTGGCATTAAAACCTAGTATTGAAGGAGAAACAACTATGCAATATATTAAGAAAATATTAGAGAATCGTGATATAAAGGTATCTAAAATTGCTACGGGTGTACCTATTGGTACAGATATGGAATATATTGATTCACTTACTTTGGAGTTAGCGATAGATGAGAGAAAAAATATGAATTAATTATTATAAAATTATCATACAATTTAATGGGTGATTTTATGATAATTAAGTTTTTTCACATTATTAAAAAAGTTATATTAGCAGCTTTATTTATTTATTCTTTTGATGTTTTTGCAATATCTTTAAATCTTAGTATACCAATTAACTTTTTTACTATTTTGTTAGTAACTTTTTTTGATGTTCCGGCAATGTTTTGTTTAGTATTATTTTCAATTGTATTTTGAGTGGTGGTGGTATTATGTATTTTGATGATTTTGAAGATAATCAAAGTGTTAGTTATTCTTTATTAAAAAATTCTTTATTAAAGGAAAAGTTATCTCATGCTTATTTAATAGATGCTAATTATAATGAAAATGCTTATGATTTTATTATTGCATTTATTAAGATGATTCTTTGTGATCATCATTATTCTAATTATTTCTATTCGAAATGTAAGGATTGCAATCAATGTGCAAGGATTGATAATGGTAATTATCCTGAGATTAGGATTATAGAACCTGAGCATTTGGTTATTAAGAAAGAACAGTTACTTGAATTACAGAACGATTTTAGTCAAACTAGTATTGAGGGAAAATATCTTATCTATATCATAAAAGATTGTGATAAAATGAATAAACAAGCATCTAATTCCTTACTTAAATTTTTGGAGGAACCAGTTGATGGAATTATTGCTATTTTATGTACTAATCATTTTAGTAAGTTGTTAAGTACGATTGTTTCTAGATGTCAAATTATTCATTTAAATCATTCTATTAAATTAACTGATTATGATTCTTTCCTTAATTTTGCTCGTTTATGTTGTGATAGTGAACAAGAATTACAAGAATTTATGAATGATGAGTCAAAAAAAGTGCTTATTAAGTCTGTTTTTGATTTTATTCTTTATTTTGAAGAAAATGGGTTGGATATTTTACTTTTTATGAAGAAGATGTGGTATAATAATGTGCAAACGAGGGAAGATAATTTGTTAAGTTTTCAGATTATGATTTATTTTTATTATGATGTTTTAAAATATAAGGTTAATGATAGGAATTTTATTTTTTGTAATGACCTTGAATTTATTGAAAAGGTGGCAAATTTTAATTCTTTAGATGCTATTATAAAAAAGATAGATGTTATTCAATATGGTTATGATATGGTTTTTAGTAATTTAAATGTTAATTTATTATTGGATGACATTATTATTAGGTTAGGTGAGGTTACATGAATATAGTAGAAGTTAAACTTAATTATCATCATACGAGTGCATTTTTTAGAAACAGTCGTTTTAATGTGAAAAAAAATTTAACTGTTATTGTTGATACAGATAATGGTTTTCAATTTGGAAAGGTAGTAAAAATTATTGCTGATGTAGATTCATTTGATGATATAGAATTGGGAAATGTTGTTCGTATTGCTTCTAAGAAAGATTATTTGCATCATTTGGAGAATTTAAAATTAGCAACTGATGCATTGTCTAAATGTAAGGAAATAGTTAAAAGAGATGGATTAAATATGACCGTTTTAGATAGTTGTTATAATTTTGATAGATCACAGTTATTGTTTCGTTTTATTGCTGATGAAAGGGTTGATTTTAGGAATTTAGCAAAGGAGTTAGGTTCTACTTTTAGGACAAGAATAGAGCTTAGACAGATTGGTATTCGGGATAAAGCTAAAGAAATTGGTGGTATTGGACCTTGTGGAAGACTTCTTTGTTGTAGTAGTTTTCTTACAACTTTTGATAGTGTTACTATTAGTATGGCTAAAAATCAGAATGTTTCTTTAAATCCATCTAAGATTAATGGTGTTTGTGGAAGACTTTTATGTTGTTTGAAATATGAAAATGATGTTTATAGTAATTTTAAAAAAAATTTACCAAAGATTGGTAGTTGTGTGGAATCTGATGAAGGACAAGGCAAGGTTATTTCTGTTAATACTTTAAAACAAAGTTATGTTGTTGAATTTGATAATAAGAGTAAAGTGGAGTTTTGTTTAAATGATAGTGAAGAATAGATTATTAAATTCAGATTTTATTATATATCAAGATGAGGATTGGTTTAAGTTTTCAATAGACTCTGTATTACTTTCTAATTTTGTAACGATGAATTTACGTACAAAGAAAGTTATGGATTTAGCAACGGGAAATGCTCCTATACCTATGCTTTTAACTTATAGGACAAAAGCTCAAATTTATGGAGTTGAATTTCAGAAGTGTGTTTATGATTTGGCTGAACAGTCAATTATTGAAAATCATTTAGAGGATAGAATTCAACTTATTTATGGAGATGTTCGTGAATTAAAAGATTTTTTTGATGGGGACATTTTTGATGTGATTACTTGTAATCCACCTTATTTTAAGGTTAATGATAAGAGTTTTTTTAATGATAATTCTGTAAAGGCTATGGCTCGGCATGAGATAACTTTATCTTTAGGTGATGTGTTGAGATGTGTTTCTTATTTACTTAAGAATGGTGGAATTTTTGCTATGGTTCATAGAACAGAGAGATTTGTTGAGATATTGGAGATGTTTAGATATTATCATATTGAGCCTAAGCGAATTCGATTTATTTATCCTAAAGAAGATATGATGAGTGATTTATTTTTAATTGAGGGAATTAAAAATGGTAATCCTGGGTTAAAGTTATTGCCACCACTTGTTGTTCATAGGAATAATAATGATTATACGGATGAAGTAAAAGAAATTTTGAATATGAGGTGAAATAGAATGTGGCATAGAAGTTACGATGATAGCCCTATTTTATATTTAATTCCGACTCCAATTGGTAATATGGAAGATATGACTTATAGAGCTGTTAGGATTTTAAATGAAGTGGAAGTTATTTTTTCTGAGGATACAAGAGTTACTCAGAATCTTTTGTATTATTTTAATATTAAAAAGAAATTAGTTTCTTTGCATGATCATAATGAAGATACTGTAAAGGTTCAGGTTTTATCTTATTTAGAGAAAGGATATAGTGTTGGTCTTGTTACAGATAGAGGCACACCTATTATTAGTGATCCTGGTTATAAAACTGTTAAATATATTAGCAATCGAGGTTTTCATGTAGTGGCATTACCTGGGGCTAATGCATTTGTTCCAGCTTTGATTGTTTCTGGTATTGCTCCTTTACCATTTTTATTTTATGGTTTTTTGGATAGTAAGACTCAGAAATGTAAGAAAGAGTTAGAAAATTTGAAATTTTTTGAATATACTATGATTTTTTATGAGGCACCGCATCGTATTTTGAAAACTATGCAATTAATGTTAGAGATATTTGGAAATCGTGAAATTAGTTTATCTAGAGAAATATCTAAAAAGTTTGAAAGTATTTATCGTGGTACTATTGAAGAATTGATTCCTACTTTAGAGAATATTAAGGGAGAATTTGTTATAGTTGTTAGTGGCAATACTGTTACAAAAGAAGATGTTTCTAATCTTAGTATTATTGAACAAGTCGATTTTTATATTGCTAATGGAATGCCTAAAATGGATGCAATTAAGATGGTATCAAAAGAGAGAAATATTAAGAAAAATGATGTATATTCAGAATATCATAGAGGTGAAGTTTAATGAAATTGATTGTTGGTTTGGGAAATCCTGGGGATGAGTATAAAAATACAAGACATAATATTGGTTTTCAATTATTAGATTATATAGCTCGTGAAAAGAATGTAGAATTTTTACGAAACAAATTTAATGGAGATTATATAGATCTGTCTATTAATGGTGAAAAGGTTATTTTGTTAAAACCTTTATCTTATATGAATTTATCTGGTAGTGTAGTGCAGAAATTTGTTTCTTATTATAAAATTAATTTAGATGATATTTTAATAATTCAGGATGATTTAGATATGTCTTTTGGGAAGATAAAGATTGTTTATGATAGTAGTAGTGGCGGACATAATGGAATAAAAGATATTGAAAGATGTCTTGGTAGCAGGAAATATGCTAGATTAAAGATTGGGATTGCTCATGATAAGAGTATAGATACTAAGGATTATGTATTAGGAAAATTTTCAAAAGAAGAAGAAAATATTTTACTTCAAGTCGACAAAAATCTTGTAAATGTGATTGACGACTTTTGTAAAATTAGTTTGGATAGAATGATGAATAAATATAATCATAAATAAATTAATTCATTATAGCTTGGAGGCATAAAAATGAAATTTTTTGATCAATTATTCAAGATGAATGATGATAACTATTATGGCGTTAGTGGTTTAAATACGGAACTTTCTTGTATTTATGTTTATAATGCTTTTTTGTCGTATAAAGAGGGGATGTTGGTTATTACAAATTCTTTGTATGAGGCTAATCTCATTTATACGAAGCTTAGTCATTATACTGATAGAGTATTATTTTTTCCTATGGATGATTTTATTACAAGCGAGGCCATTGCTATTAGTCCTGAATTTAAGAGCGAGAGAATTCATACACTTAACACTTTAATTATGGATAAACGTTATATTGTTGTTACAAATTTAATGGGTGTTCTTCGTTATTTACCTAAAGAAGAGGTATGGAGGGATCATGTTATTCATTTAGAGAAAGGTACTACTATTGACAGGGATACTCTTATTTCTAGATTATATGATATGGGTTATGAGAGGGAATCTGTGGTTAGTGAAACTGGTAAGTTAGGTGTTCGTGGATATGTGCTAGATATATTTCCGATTGATGAAGATGTTCCTTTTCGTATTGAGTTCTGGGGTGATGAAATAGAGAATATTAAGACTTTTGATTTAGAAAATCAACTAACTTTAGATGAGGTTGATTCTATTGAAATTTATCCTTATACTGAATTTCTTTTGAATGAATGTAAAGATGGTATAGATAAAAAACATAAATATTTAAAACATTATGCAGGAGATATTAGTTCTTTGTGGGCTTATGTTGGTAATTTTATGTGTTTTTACTATGATTATAATCAGATAGAAGAGGGGTATCGATTACTTAGAGAAACTATTATTAATTATGATAAGGACAATCAGAATACCTCTGGTATCAGAACTGATTATATGTATGATATTAAAGATATTAAATTTCAACGAGAAGTATTTTTAATGAATTTTGATAATATTCTTCCTCAGATTAAGTTAAATCATGAGGATAGATTTGTTAGTAACTTGCCGGAGAATTATAATGGTAATATTGAAATGATTAAGAAGGATTTAGAGAAATATATTCTTAAAGGAAAGACTGTCATTTTATGTGTGGATAATAATCAGACTATTGCTCGTATCATGAAGTATATGGATGATTTAGAAATTTATAGGACTCGTGAAGATAGTATTATGAATGGTAAAATTAATATTATTGTTAAAGATATTGATAGTGGTTTTCTTTTTGAGAATTATGTAGTGTTATCTTCTAATGATTTATTTAGGAATGGTGATGTTAAGAAAAAGTATAAAAATAAATTTAAGTTGGGTACTAAGATTAATAATATTGGTAATATTTCTAGGGGAGATTATATAGTTCATGAATCACATGGAATTGGTATTTATGATGAACTTTGTACTATAGTAAAGAATGGGTATAAGAAGGATTATATTAAACTTATTTACGATGGTGGTGATGTTTTATATATTCCTGTGGAGAAGATTGATCGTATTAGTAAGTTTTCTGGTAAGGAAGGCGTTAGTGTACGATTAGATAGTCTTAGTAGTGACAGGTGGCAGAAAAAGAAGGCTAGAGTTCGTAGTAGATTAGAGGATATTGCTTTAGATTTGATTAAGGTTTCTGCTGAAAGAGAGGCTATGAAGGGATTTGCATTTTCTGAAGATGATGAAAATCAAGTATTATTTGATAGTGAATTTGAGTTTGAGGAAACTCCCGACCAATTGAAGGCGGTTAACGCTATTAAATATGAAATGGAACTTTCAAAACCTATGGATATGCTTCTTTGTGGTGATGTTGGTTACGGTAAGACGGAAGTAGCTTTTCGCGCCATATTTAAAGCTGTGAATGATGGAAAGCAGGTAGCTTATTTGTGTCCTACTACGATATTATCTAATCAACAGTATAAAAATGCGCTATCACGTTTTGCTACTTTTCCAATTAATATTGCATTAATGAATAGATTTGTAGATAGAAAAAAACAAAGTCAAATATTAGAAGATTTGATGAATGGTAAGATAGATATTTTGTTTGGTACGCATCGTATTTTGAGTGACGATGTTAAATTTAAAGATTTGGGATTGCTTGTTATTGATGAGGAACAAAGATTTGGTGTTACTCATAAAGAAAAAATTAAAAAGTATAAGACTAATATTGATGTTCTTACTTTATCTGCAACACCTATTCCTAGAACATTACAGATGTCTATGACCGGTATTAGAAGTCTTGCTTTGATTGAAACAGCCCCATCTCAAAGATTACCTATTCAAACCTATGTATTAGGTGAAAATAATAATGTTATTAAGGATGCTTTATATAAAGAACTATCTAGAAATGGGCAAGCTTTTGTTTTATATAATCATGTAGATGATATTCAATCTAAGATGGATGATTTGAAAAAAATAGTTCCTGAGGCAAGGATGGAATTTGCGCATGGAAGGATGACTAAAACTGAATTAGAGGATAAAATGCAAGATTTTATTGATCATAAGTATGATGTTTTAGTTTGTACCACTATTATTGAAACGGGAATTGATATTCCTAATGTTAA
>CACXEZ010000085.1 GCA_902766815.1 uncultured Erysipelotrichaceae bacterium
ATGCTAGAGGCATTCATAATCCTTGTGATTTTATTGCCTATGAGAAGCCTAATATGATTTTACTAGAGTGTAAAACAACAGCAGGAGCTAGTTTACCATTTAAAAATATTAGTGATAATCAATGGAATGATATTTATGAAGCTACTAAAAAGGCTAAAGGTATTATTGGTGTTATTCTAGTATGGTTTTATGATAAAGATACTACTCTTGCTTTTGATATTCGCGAACTTACTAAATTAAAAAATAAAGGTATTAAATCAATTAGATATGATGCTAATGGCAAAGGTATTATTAAAGTAAACGGAACAAAAGCGCATAAATATTTTACTTATGATTTTAAACCTATGCTAAAGGAGATTAAGTCATGGAAATAAATGCAGATATTATGAATCGTGTTGAAACTGATAGTAAACTTATTGATGATGTAGTAGATAAAGTTGTTAAAAAATATACTGGTTCGCTAGAGGAATATGTAGATAGTGTAAAGACATTTCTAGAAAACGGTGTTGACGAATTAACCGTTACTGATTTAAATAACATGAGTTTACGTATTGCTAGTTATCTTTTCTTTTTAAGCTCTAATCTTGAAAAAGTAGGTATTCGTCAAGCAGTATCAGAACAAGTGCGTAATGAGAAATATAATTATGAGTACAGTAACAATGCAAAAGGCACTATCGCAGATAAACAAAGTTTTGCACAAGAACAAGTAAAAGAAGAGACTCTTGTAAATATCATTTTTGATAAGAGCTATAAGATTCTCAAAATGCGTTATTCTGCTACAGATAAATTAGTAGATGTTATTAAAAAAATTATTTCTGCTAGACTTTCAGAACAGCAACTCACTAGAAAGGTAGATATGTAATGAGCAAACTAGACGTAGTAATTAAAGAATTAAATAAAAAACTGAAAAACGATATTATTACAATGGATAAAGATGCTGTTACATTTAATGGTAAAGATTCAGTACCATTTTTATCTCCTAGCTTAGAATATATGTTTCATGGTGAAGGATTTAAAACAGGTACATTGTGGACTATTCGTGGGGAATTTTCAAGTTGCAAGACGTCCATTAGCTTAGCTATTGCAGGTCAATTCCAAAAACGATATAAAAAGAAATGGGAGGATAGGGTAGCATACCTACAATCACTAGAAAAGCCATCTAAAAACGAAAAGATGGAATTAAGTAAATTACTTGATGATGGGTATAAACGTGTATTATTTGTTGATGTAGAGCAAAGTCTTGATAGTGATTGGGCTAGTAAATCTGGGTTTGACGCTAGTGATTGTGTATATATTAAACCTGCTAGTGAATCCGCAGAAGAAATTTTGGAAATGGTATTACAGTTAATTCAATCAGACTGTATTTGTTTAGTCATTATCGATTCTGTAGCCGCTATGACCTCTATGAGTGCATTAGAGAAAGACTTAACACAAAAAACATATTGTGGTGTTGCAGGTACAATGACAACATTTACTGCAAAACTTATGCCACTACTCAATAAGTATAATTGTTCTTGTATTTGTATTAACCAGTTAAGAGATAATCTTAATAGCATGTACCAAAATTCTAAAATGCCGGGCGGGCGTGCTTTAGCATTTAATAGTCATGTTATCTTAACTATGAAAAAGGGTAAACCATTAGATGAATCATATAAAGAAATTCCTAACAATAGTGAATCTTATTATGGTCAATATGCAGAAGTACATCTTGATAAATGTAAAATCGTAAAACCAGACAGACGTTTAACAAAAATTGCTGTAGTATTTGATAAAGGCTGTTATGCACTACTTGATACGTTTAATCTTGCAGTTGCATTTAATATTATCAATAAATCTGGTGCGTGGTTTGATTATGAAGATGAAAATGGTAATGTATTATCTGATTATGAGGGTTCGCCGTATAAATGGCAAGGACAAACAAATGCACTAAACTATATGGAAACTCACGAGGATTTCTATAAAGAAATTTACGACAAAGTAATTGAAAAGTGCAAATAATATTTCCCATGGGAGAGATTCATTTCTCTCCCATTTCTAATTTGACAAGCAATTTCCTATGTGATATAATTCAACACAAAGGAGTTGATTTTGTATGGTTTCTTACGATGAAATTGTAAAAGTAACAGATGATTTTCGTAATGCAATTAAACAGCTTGATAGTATACAATCACAACTAGAA
>CACXEZ010000086.1 GCA_902766815.1 uncultured Erysipelotrichaceae bacterium
AATATACATATTATTTTATGTTGTGGTGATTTGATTGATGGTACTTTTACTAGAGGAGAGCAAAGAATATCAGATATATATTTGCAAATTGATCATTTTATACATGATGATCCTTTTGATAAAAATATTTTAACTTTTAGTGTTGCTGGTGATCATGATGCGAGTGCATTAAATAAAACTGCACAGGATATTATAGAAATTGCTAGTAATTATCGACATGATATTATTATAGGTGGTTATGGAAATTATGGTGTTTATATAAAAAATGAGAGGATAGCGTTGTATCATCCCATTGGAACAGGAATTATATTTGCTTCTGATTCTTCTATTGTTTTAAAGGGACATTCTCATAAATATGCGGCTAAGTTAAATGAAAAAGGAGATGCTTTGAGTATAACGGTTCCATCTTTATCGGATATTAATGATTCTTTTCCAACTGCGGTAGAATTAACTTTACAATTCAGAAAGGGATATATTGATTTTGCTGTTATGAAGCAAATATATTTTATCGATAGGCCTATTACTTTAAGCGAAATAAAATATGATTTACTTGCTTTTAGAAATGTAGAGTTTGGTGCTATTAAGAATGAAGAAGCTGTAAGAAGTGAATATGTATTTAAGGATGTTTTGAAAAAAGAAAAAACTAAAACAAATGTAAGAAAGAGTCAAATAGAAAAATTTAGTGAAAGATATGGAATTCAAAATTAAGAAACTTACGATTTAAGTTTCTTTTATTCTAAAATGAATAGTTAATACTTGCAAATATTTATAAATAAGGTATAATAAATATCAGATTAGCAATCAAAATGATTAAATGCTAATTTGATAGGAGGGATCTTATGGTTATTATACCTGTATATAATGTGGTAATTCTTCCTCATACAGAGATTTATTTACAGATGGATAAATTGAAAGGTATTGATGAGAAGGAATTACAAGTTGATAGTAAAATATTATTTTTAATTAGTAAACAAATGGGAGAAAAGGTTGATTTGGATATGGAATCTTTTTATCCTATTGGGGTGATTGGTACTTTATGTGAGATAAATAGAAATGGATTTGTGGTTGTTAAAACGAATGAGAGAGTTAAAATAGAAGATATTCATTATGAAGAGGGAAATATTCAATTTGGATTATCTAAACTTTTAGAAGTTGAGGATTTAGATGTTAATGTGGAGAAGATTAAATTTGGTAAATTAAAATCCACTTTGAATGAATTTGTTTCTCAGTTTCAATGGGGAAATTTCGCTAAAGGGTTTATTTTGGAATGGAAGAGTATTAGCGAGATTATTTGTGCTATGTCTATGTGGCTTTCTATTAGCAATGAGGAAAGATATGCTTTATTAGAAGAAGATAGTATAGAAAAGCGTACTTTGATGATAGAAAATATTATTTATGAGTTTGTAGAGATGCAAGAAATAAAAGAAGAAGCTACTAATCATCAGGAGATAGAAAATAAAAAGGTGTATCGTGAGGCGGCTATTAAGAAGCAGATGGATTATTTAGAGAAGGAATTGGAGGAGCTGCATCCTGAGAATGTTTCAGAGATTAGCAGATTTGAGAAGAAAATTCAGAATTCTTGTATGAATGATGAGGCAAGAAAAGAAGCTTTGAAGGTATTAAATAGAATAAAACAAGAAGGGGAACATAGTTCTGAGTATGGCATGCTTTATGATTATTTGGATTTTATTACTAATCTTTCTTGGGAGAAGGGAAAGTTTAAGAGAATTGATTTAAAGAAGGCTAATCAGATTTTAGATCAGAAGCATTATGGTTTAAAGAAAGTTAAGAAACGTATTATTGAACAAATTGCGGTTATGAATTTAAAGAAATCTGTATCTGGTTCTATTCTTTTATTTGTAGGTCCTCCTGGAACTGGTAAGACTAGTATTGGAGAGAGTATTGCTCATGCTCTAGGCAGAGAGTATGTCAGAGTTAGCTTAGGTGGTATTAGAGATGAAGCTGATATTCGTGGACATAGAAGAACTTATATTGGAGCTATGGCTGGTAGAATTATGAATGGTATTAGTAAAAGTGGAGTTGCTAATCCTGTGATGGTTTTGGATGAGGTGGATAAGTTATCTTCTTCTTATCAGGGAGATCCAGCGGCTGCTTTGTTAGAAGTTTTAGATCCTGAGCAAAATCAAACATTTACCGATCATTATTTGAATGTTCCTTTTGATTTGTCTAATGTTGTTTTTGTGTGTACAGCAAATTCACTTGATACTATTCCTGATGCTCTTTTGAATCGTATGGAAGTAATAGAATTTAGTGGCTATACGCCTTTAGAAAAATTTCATATTGCTCGGCAACATTTGGTTCCACAAACTTATCAAGAAATTGGTATTACGGATAAGAATTTAAAAATAACGGATGGTGCTATTAAGAGATTAATTTATGATTATACATTAGAATCTGGCGTTAGGGGACTTAAGAGAGTTATTAGTGCTTTATGTAGACAAGTGGCTGTAGAGCTTGATAATGGTAAGGATGAGATAATAGATGTTACAGCTCGTACAGTTGATAATTATCTACAAATGAAGCCTATTCATCATGATTTGGTTTTATCTTTAAAGAATCCTGGTATTGTTACTGGACTAGCTTGGACCAAAGTAGGTGGAGAGATTTTGTTTATTGAATCTATATTTACTAAGGGTAGCGGAAAGATTATCATTACTGGAAGATTAGGAGATGTTATGAAAGAATCTGTACAAATTGCTATTTCGTTAGTTAAATCTATTTTTCCGGAGAAAGCAAAACTATTTGAAGAAAATGATTTACATATTCATGTGCCAGAAGGAGCTGTACCAAAGGATGGTCCTAGTGCTGGTATTACTATTACTACAGCGATTGCTTCTTTGGTAATGGGAGTTAAAGTTGATTCACATATTGCAATGACGGGTGAAGTGTCTTTGAGAGGAATGGTTATGCCTATTGGTGGTTTAAATGAGAAATTAATGGCAGCAGGGAGAGCTGGTATTACTAAAGTATTTATTCCCAAAGATAATGTTATTGATTTAAAAGAGGTGGCTAAAGAGGTGAGAGATAAATTAACAATTGTTCCTGTTTCTTTAGTTAAAGATGTACTTAATTATACAAATATTATCAAAAAAGTTAACAAAAAGGTAAAAATATGATATAATTCTTTTTGGAAAAGGGGGATATGTATGTTTGGTAAAAAAATTATGCTTGGTAATACTATACAAACTATTGATGAAAAGCATAGGATTATATTACCTAAGTTTACTGGAGCGGAAAAGGGAGATGAATTGGTGTTATTCCAGGAGGAAAATTTTTTTAGTATTTATTCACTTGAGGTAATACTGAATCAAATTCATCAAGAAGTATCTGTAAATTTAGAAAGTTTTTTGATATTAAAAGATAGAAATGATCAGTTGTCTTCAAATGTATTAGCGATAGTGGATGTTGATCGGTACCGAAGAGTTCTTTTCTCACCATATGTTTGTGAGAAATATCAATTGGATGGTAAGGTATTTATTAGTGGTGCTATTGACCATATTAATGTATTTGATGGTGAAAATGAGGCTAAACGACTTATTAAGAGAAGAAATGGGATGTAATCATTCCGTTTTTTTGTTTATAAGGGAAGTTCGATTTTAAACGATAACTATAAGATAATCAAAGAATAAATGTTGTTGGTCTAAGTTAAAATTGATAAGATTTTATGGTAAGAAAATACTCAAGAGTTTGTTAATTGATAGAGTACATTTTTTTAGTTAACTTTTTACTTTTAATGATTATTATTTGGTATGATATAGTTATCATTGTAAAGGGGTTGGTTAATATGTATAAAGCATTTAAATTTAGAATATATCCAAATGCCCCACAAAAATCATTCATCAATAAAAGTTTGGGCTGTTCAAGATTTATTTATAATTATTATTTATCTATGCTAAAAGATAATGGTTATATGAATGCTAATGCATGTATTAAAGATTATGTGGATAATTTAAAATACGAATATCCTTTTTTAACAGAAGTAGACAGTATCATTATTAGAAAGTCTTTATTCAATTTAGATGATGCTTTTCAAAGATTCTTTAAAAAACAAAGTAAATATCCTGTATTTAAAGGTAAGTTTAGTAAAAACTCTTATAATACTTCTGCTATATATGGTAGTTATAAAGGTAAAAAGTATTGTAATATTGAGATAGATTTAAGTAATAGAATGATTAAATTACCTAAACTAAAGTTGGTAAAATATAGAGGATATAGAAATTTAGAAGAATTGCCAGGTAAGCTTATCAATGCTACTATATCAAAAGAATCTACTGGTAAATATTATGTTTCTATTGTATGTGAAATATTATCTATCAAAGATTATCATGTGATACCTACATCTATCATCGGATTAGATTTAGGTGTTAAGAAATTAATTACATTATCAGATAGATAAGTATTATCCATCTAGTCAGACATGTAGTGTATGTAATCATATAGATAAAAAATATAAGAATTTAATGATGCGAGTATATGAATGTAGTAATTGTCATCAAGAAATAGATTGATATTTATATATGAAAAATAATTTATCTGTTATCTAATTATAAAGAACGAACAAGATTTCTACTATGGTTTAGTAGTAAGTACGGTAACGACTATCGGATTTAGGCTCTTGTAGAAGTCTGGTTACATGGTCAATGAAGCAGAAATACATTACCGTGGGGTAATGTGGCAAAATTTATTTTGTTTTTGTTCTTATAATTAATTTTAAGGATGTGTTTTTATGATAAAAGAAGAATTGGTTGATAGGTTGTTAGATTATTTTAAAATGGAGGATGTTGGGTTACGATATCTTCGTATTCCTAGGAGTTATTTTGAAAAAAGACTTTTATTGAGAGGAATTATTAATTGTAGATATCCATTTGATATAAATGAGGATATTTTAAAGATGGAGGATCAGTTATTACAATTAGAATATAGTGAGAAAGAAATTGTTGATGTTAAGGATATTATTCCTATGAAGGGAAAAATTGGATTATGGAAGGGGGATATTACAACTCTTAAGATTCAGGCAATTGTTAATGCTGGTAATTCTAGTTTGTTGGGATGTTTTATTCCTAATCATTCTTGTATTGATAATCAAATTCATACTTATGCGGGAATGAGGCTTAGGCTTTATTGCTATGATATGATGGGAGGAAAAGAAGAAAGTGTAGGATGTGCTAGATTGACTTTGGGATATCAGCTTCCGTGTGATTATATTATTCATACAGTTGGGCCTGTTGTAGATGGTGAATTAGAAGAAAAAGAGATTACTGAGCTTCAGAATTGTTATAGGGCTTCTCTTGATTTGGCTTTAAAACATGGAATTAAGACTGTTGCTTTTCCTTGTATTTCTACTGGGATGTTTCATTTTCCTAGAAGAGAAGCTAGTGAGATTGCTATTAAGACGGTAAGTGATTATTTAGAAAAATATCCTGATTCTTTTGAGAAGATTATATTTAATGTTTATTTAGAAGAAGATTATGAAATTTATTTTCAACAATTAAATATGAAAGGGTAAAGTATTCAAATAAGAGAGGTGTTTTTATATGGTAGATATTATAAGACTTAAGAAATTAATTGATGAGGCTGATGCTATTGTTATTGGAGCAGGGGCTGGATTGTCCGAGGCAGCTGGATATCACTATAGTGGTGAAAAATTTCAGAATGATTTTAAGGACTATATTGAAAAATATAAGTTTACTGATTTATATACTTCTTCTTTTTATTCTTTTCATACATTAGAAGAAAAGTGGGCTTATTGGGTTAAACATATTTATTTTTCTTATTATGAAAATCAGAAAAACGATTTGTATGAGAAATTGTATGATTTGGTTCGTTGCAAAAATTATTTTGTTATTACTAGCAATACGGATGGTAAGTTTATTCAAAATGGGTTTGATAGAAAATGTGTATTTGAAGTTCAAGGAAGATATTCGGATTTACAATGTGCTACTCCTTGCCACAATAAATTGTACTATAATCAGGATTTTGTTTTTAAGGCTTTAGAAAGTATTGATAAGGATTTAAAAATTCCTTCATATATGGTTCCTAAGTGTCCTGTTTGTGGTAAGGAGATGGAAGTTAATTTAAGATGCGATGATAGATTTGTAGAAGATGATTTTTGGTATGATTCTGAAAAGAGATATGAGGAATTTTTAAATCGGTATAGAGATCAGAAAATATTATTTTTAGAATTTGGGGTTGGTTTTAATACACCTGGGATTATTCGATTTCCTTTTGAAAAGGAAGTGTTTATGAATCATCAGGCTATGCTTATTCGATTTAATAAGAAGTATTCTAGTGTACCTTTAGAAATTCAAAAACGTTCCATGTCTATATCTGAAGATATTGCTTTTGTTATTCATTCTATTTTTGATATGAAATTGTGATCATTTATTACATAAAATTATAGCTGTGGTTATAGTGTGGTGATAATTTGATGAATTAGAAATAGTTTATTTCTCTTAGTTATGGATAAACTAAGGATAAACGAATGTATAGGATTATTGTATAAAGATTTGTCAAATGTAAAACACTTGTCAATTGTCAAGTTGACAAGTGTTTATACGGTGTTATTAAAGACTTTAATTGTCAAGCTCTGTTGACTACATATGGGATAGTTTTATGG
>CACXEZ010000087.1 GCA_902766815.1 uncultured Erysipelotrichaceae bacterium
CTTCTTTTCTAGCATCAAATCTTTGCTTATGTATTGATTCTCCACCAGTATTAGAACCATTTTCACCAGTTCTAGCTTGTTCACGTAATTCTTTATTAAAGTATTTATTGTATAAAGTATCTTTTAAAGTTCTGTATCCTTTAAAGAAATCTTCATTTTGTTGTTTTTTCATAGCTTTTAGTCCACGACGTTCTTGTTTCTGGCCTATATGGTCTCCTAAAACGCCTAATAACTTAAATGGAGCTGAAGCTATTCCTCCTACTATTTTTCCAGTTATACCTAAAATTCCACCAACAAGTGTCTTTATAGGACCAAAAGCCCATTTAGCTACTCTTACAAAAGGATCTCCTACATAAGTTTTAAATATTGATTTAAAGAAATTTCTTATTGATTTAGTTTTCTCAGTAAATCTATCCTTTATCCAATTACCTATATATTTAACTTCATTAATAATTGGTGAAACTGCTTTTGATATAGGGAAAGCTATTCCTTTTATAAACCATTCTTGAATATTAAATTTATAATCTAATATTTTTGATTTTATTGGTTCAAATACTTCGACTTTAAATAGATTTTCTATTTTATTTAAAGCTCCTCCACTTCTAACACCATTTTCATCAACTTCACCAAATACAGCTTTTGACCATTTGTCAGATTGAGCAGCAATACCTGCACCAGCACCTAATAAAGCACCTAATATTGGAGAACCTCCAAATGTCATTAATCCACCTAATAATCCAAATTTACCTATTATAGCAGATAATGCAGCTCCTCCAATAGCTCCTACACCAATAGCTCCTGGTTTTATTGGTTTTCCATTTTTATCTTTTGAAGCTGGTTTAAATTTAGAAAGTATTTTTGATACAAATCCATTATTGTTTCTATTTCCATTCTCATCTTGTTTACCAAATAAGAAATCCTGTACTAATTTAGATTTATAAAGCATTGAAGTTCCTATTCCCATTAATGCTCCACCTATTGGACCACTACCTAAGAAAAATGCAGGAATTGCTCCTACTCCTAATACGGAACCTTTTATTGCCCCTAAAGCAGCACCACCTGCTATATAACCTTTATGTTCATTAAACCATTTTTGGAAATCTTTAGATATAAATCCACCTAATCTTTCACCATTATCGTCTTTCTTTCCAAATAATGCATTCTTTATCTTATCTGATTGAGTTGCAAATCCTACTGCACTACCAAGTATCATTCCACCTAATGGTCCACCAGGTAAGAATAATCCCCCAATAGTTCCTAATAATCCACCAGTTGATAAAGTTGCTATACCAGAACCCATTATTCCATATGCTAATGTCTTAGGTAATTTTTCTTTAGTTGATTCCCAGCCTTTTTTAATATCTAAATCTACTTTATCAGCATCTTTTCCCATAATAGCTTCTTTAAAAGTATTTATGCCATCCTGCATTTGGTACATTAAACCACTTTTAGCATCTTTGTTTTTATCTTTTGGTTTTATATATCTTTCAACAAAAGAATCTTTTAAAGATGAAAAGGTATCTTTTATTTCACCATATACTGATGATTTACCTTCGTACTTTACTGTCTTTCCAGAACTATCTTTGTAATCTTTTCCTGTAAATACTTGTCCTACTTTTTTAAAAGTATCAGTTATTACTCCAAAAGTTCCTCCTAATAATCCACCTTCTCTATTTCCATCTTCTCCTTTTTTACCTATAAAAAATTCTAATACTTTTTTAGCTCTTTCTTTATTCTTATCGCTAGTAATTTTTGAGAATAAACCATCTTTACCGAATAATTTTTCTTTAGCTGGTCCAAAAATGTGTTCTTTTAACCAATCTGATGTTGAATTAAAAAATCCTTGCATCTTAGTTTTAAAACTTTCCATTATAGATGTTACTTTATTTTTTTCATCAAATCCAAATAATAACCCATACATTGTAGAAGTAGCAAAATCTAATGATTTTTCTATCATTCTTCCAGGTGCAGTTAATATACTAGTTATTTTTTCTGATATAGTATTAAATTTTTTCTGTTTTTCTTTATCTTTTATTCTCTTAGATACTGATTCAAAAAAGTTAGGTTTTTTCTTACTGTCTGGTCGTTCTAACATAGAAGAAGTTATTTCTTCATCTGACATATTATATAAGTCATCAATGTTTTTTAACCTACCAATACCTCTAATATTCATCTTTCTTGTATTTTCTTTAAGTTTTTGAGGATCTATTTTTATTCTTCCATTAGAATAAAGTGAATTTTTTTGAGCATCAGAAGCTTTTTGGTCTTTAAATTTAGTTTCATCTTCATTAAATTGATTTGAATACTTTGATAAATGAGAAAGCATTGAACTAGATGATATTCCTTTTGCTTTAGCATTTCCCATATTATAACTAAATACTCTTATTCCTTTAACTAGTATGTCTTGGATATTACGAATATAATCTAATGTTGTTTTACCATATTTATCAGTAGGATTAAATACGTTAAATGCACTTTTAACTCTTAACTTAGATTGCCCATTTTTACTAGTAAAATTAGGATTAGTTTCTAAGAATTCATTAGGTGATTCACCATCCTTATTTTTACCTTGGAACATTCTTGCTGCTGTAAATATTTCTGTTCCTGATTTTTGTAAATCTTCAAAATATTTATTGATATTATTTCGTGATTCTATTACAGAATTAACCAATGCTTCAGTTTGTTCTGACTTAGATAAAGAATTAAATGCTGCTTTAAACATTCTTTGTTGATTATAACTCATTCCAGCAGAATTCATTAAATCATCCATGTCTTTAATAAATGAACTCGTATCTTTTCCTTTTAAATCTAGTAAACCTTTCTTTTTAGTTAATTCTGCA
>CACXEZ010000088.1 GCA_902766815.1 uncultured Erysipelotrichaceae bacterium
TAATTTGGAGGCTTTGAAGTATTCTGAAAAAGAAATTACCAATGTAGATTTGATTCGTAGAGTTAGTCAATTAGAAAAGATTATATTGGGCAAAGAAGATAATTAATCTGGGTAAACGCTGCATAAAAATTTATGTAGAGGAAAGTCCATGCTTGCACTATCTGTGATGATAGTAGTGTTTGTGCTTAGGGAAAAAATAACCTAAGGAAGTCTTATGACTTACGGCTTTGATTTCATCCTAAAGTTTATACCATGGATAAATCAGTGTAAAAGTGCCACAGTGACGAATCCTTATAGAAATATAGGGAGTGAAACGAGGTAAACCCCACAAGTAAGAAACTCAAATTATGGTAGAGGAACTATTCTTTGAAGAATTAAGAATTTAAGGAATGGATAGGGAAACCTATAGATAAATGTTTACCGCCTATTAAGGTACAGAACATGGCTTATAAGATTATTATTTTATTTTAGGATTTGGAGAAAAATATGGAAGAAATCGGTTTAAAATTAAGGTTAAAAAGAGAAGAGAATGGTGTTAGTATAGATGAGGCTGCCACTGATTTAAAGATGCGAGTTAGCCAACTTGAAAGTATTGAAGCAGGGAGAAAAGATGATTTTAAAGATGTATTTTCTTTGAAATATTTTATTAGGGATTATGCCAAGTATTTAGGACTTGATGGTGAAGAGATATTGGATGAATTTAATGAATATTTATTTGAACAAACTTCTAAGATTAGTGTTGAGGAAATTGAAGAAGCTAGGTTAGAAAAAGAGATAAGAGAAAAGGATATGAAGATTTTATCTCCTTATACAATGACTAATAAAGATAAAAAAAAGATTTATATTTTATGTGTTGTTGTTGCTTTGATAATTGTTTTAGCTATTATTGGGTATGTTTTGGTTAGTAATCATAATAAGAATGATTTTGTAAATACTAAGGTTGGTTATAGAATTGGAGTGTAAAGGTATGAATTTAGCTAATAAAATTACGATGTCTAGGGTGATATTATCGGTTGTTATTATGGTGGTTTTACTATTTCCGTTTGAGAGCTTTGGATTAGATTTACCTAGTTATGTTATTCATGGTAATATCTATTTAGAATTAAAGTATATTGTAGCGGGAATTTTATTTATTATTGCGTCACTTACTGATTTTTTTGATGGAAGAGTTGCTAGGAAGTATAATATGGTAACGGATTTTGGAAAGATGATTGATGCTATTAGTGATAAGATGCTTACAAATTCTTTGTTAGTTATTTTAGCTTGTAATGGAATGATCAGTCCTATTATTGCAGTTATTTTTATTGTTAGAGATATTGCGGTGGATTCTATGAAGATGGTAGTGGGAAATAAAGGACATGCTGTTGCAGCTATTGGGGTAGCTAAAGTTAAGACAGCAACTCTTATGTTAGGACTTGCTTTAACATTATTTTATAATTTACCATTTGAATTGATTGGAGTTAGAGTCAGTGATTGTTTGCTTATTATATCAGCTATTCTTTCTGTTGTATCTGCTTTTCAATATTATAATATGGCAAAAATGTATATTGAAGTGAAGTAGGATCTTTCTGCTTTGAGAAAGATTTTTTTCGTGTAATCAATGCTTTTTTGGGGAGGTGATATCTTTATGTTGTTTTCATTGGATACCACAGTGTCTAGTATAGGTGATGTTCCTTGTGGTGGTGCTGGAGTACTTAGAGTAATTAAGTTTGCTATGTTGCTGATTGATATTGCTTGTATTTTA
The DNA here is from genome assembly GCA_902766815.1 of uncultured Erysipelotrichaceae bacterium. The sequence continues at coordinate 1,745 of CACXEZ010000088.1, forward strand.
ATACCAATTCTTTTGGTTTTGATGATTTCTTTTAGTTTTTTTAAAAATGTTATTGCTAAAAATGTGGAAGATATGCAAAAAGAAGTAGGAATTGTTGTTAAGAAGTTAATTATGTGTGCTACTATGTTTTTGGTTCCCACGATAGTCAAAGTAGTAATAACATTATTGGGAAGTTTAGGGGTTAATTATGCTGAGTGTATTGATATTGCCAGAAATGAAGATTTGTCACAGTATGAAGTTGTGTTTCCGGAGATAGAAAATAATACAACTACTGATTTAAGTAATGGTACAACTGTTGTTGTACCTGGCGATAATAAGGATTCAGAAACAGTTTCTAGTAATAAGAAAACTGATTTAAATATTTTTATTGGTGATTCAAGATGCGTTGGAATGAGAGATACAGTAGGGCAAAATGAGAATGACCACTGGATTTGTGGAAATGGGCAAGGGTATACTTGGCTTGTTAGTACAGCAATTCCTAGTTTAAAAAATACAGTGAAAAAGGGAGAAAAATATAATATTTTTCTCAATTTAGGGGTGAATGACTTAAGTAATATGAATAGTTATGCTAAAAAATATGCGGAATTAGTTTCTGATTTTCAGGATAGTAATATTATTATAGTATCTGTTAATCCGGTTGATGAGGCGAAAGAAAACGAAAAGAGAACTTATACAATTAAGAATTCAGATATAGAGTCGTTTAACAAAACTATGAAAGAGAAGGCTATTGATACAAGTGGTTTAATATACTGTGATACATATTCAAAGATAAAAAGTGATTTGGGTACTTGGGATGGGTTACATTATACAGGTACCACTTACAAAAAAATATATGAAGAAGTGAAAAAGTGTACTTAAGGATTCTTAAAATTTAGAGAATTCTTTTTATTTTGCCTTGTAAAATATGGACAAAATAAAATTCAATATATTGACAGAGAAGTAGGTTTTAGTTATAATTATGATGTATACAAGTAGGATTTTCTAATTTGTATAAATTTTGGAAAAGAGTTGATGAAGTGCGTGAGAAAAATATATGCTGGTATAGATATTGGAACTTATTCAATTAAATTTGTAGTAGGTGAGTATTTTAACCGTAAATTTTATGTTTTGGCTTCTCATTCTGTTGACTCTAAAGGAATAAAAAAGGGGCTTATTGTAGAACCTGGATTGGTTGTAGAAGCAATTCGTGATGGAATGAAAAAAATTAATGATTCATTAGGAATTGAAATTAAGAAAGTAATTGTTAATGTTCCGGATTATAATGTTAGGTTTGATCATGTTCATGGGAGTATTGATATAAAAGAGGGGGATTTGATTACTGCTAATGATATTAATCGGGTCATTAAAGATTCTATTTATAATCGTCTGGTTGATAATTATGAGTTGGTAACCATGTTACCAATGGAATATCAAGTCGATGATCAGATAGGAATTCGTAAACCCATAGGTAAAAATGGACAAAAATTAGAAATACAAGGTATAATGATATCAACGCCAAAGAAAAATATTTATTCTGTTTTGGGGGCTTTAGAAAATGCTGGGTTAGAGGTAGTTGATATTACTATTAATGGCTTGTCTAGTTATTTTGAAGTTCATAGTAATCAACTTGATCAAAAGAATGGAGCAGTTATTAATTTGGGTCATTCTACTACAACTATCAGTATTTTTGAAGAAGGAAAACTGATAAATAATGAAACGTTACAAATTGGAGGAATTAATGTTGAGAAAGATCTTGCTTATATCTTTGGAATTAGTATCTTTGAGGGTAGAATTATAAAGGAAAAGTTTGCAAGTTCTCATAAGAGATTTTGTCAATTAAATGAAATTTATGAAGTTAAGAATACAATTGGTGAAGTAGTAAAGTTGAATCAATTAGAGGTATCAGAAGTGGTGATGAGTCGAATGGTAGAAATACTTAATTTGGCCAAAAAGCAGATACGACTTTTGACAAATTTAGAGATGGATTATATTATTTTAACTGGAGGACTTACTGAGATAAAATCATTTAAAAATTTAGCTTATGAAGTGTTTGGAAAGGATGTTATTGTATATACTGTGACTACTTTAGGGTGTCGTGATAATAAATATGTAAATGCAATAGGAATGATAAAGTACTTTGTTGATAAGATGGAATCTCGGGGAAAGGAAGTTTCTATGTTAAGTGTTGAAGAGGAAACTGAGTTGATTACTCCAAATGATAAATTAAAAAGAGAAAATGTTAAGAGTGGTTTTGTAGATAAAATATTTGGAAACTTTATGGCAAGTAAGGAGGATAAGTGATGAATAATATGTTAGGTTTAGAGATGGATCAATTGGCAAAAATAAAGGTTATTGGAATTGGTGGTGGTGGCTGTAATGCTATTAATCGAATGATTTCTTCTGGTTTAAAGGGAGTTGATTTTGTAGTAGCTAATACAGATGTTCAGGCATTAAATCGTTCACTTGCTACTACTAAGTTACAAATTGGGAGTGAGCTTACAGATGGACTAGGTGCTGGGGCTAATCCTGAGATTGGTAGAGAAGCAGCATTAGAGAGTAAGTCTATTATAGAAGATTCTCTTAAAGGTGCTGATATGGTTTTTGTTACTTGTGGAATGGGTGGTGGAACTGGTACTGGTGCTGCTCCTGTTGTTGCAGAGATTGCTCAAGATTTGGGAGCCCTAACTGTTGGAATTGTTACTAAACCTTTTAGTTTTGAAGGTAAGAAGAGAATGGATCAAGCTGTTAAAGGATTAGAAGAGTTGAAGAAACATGTAGATACTATTATTGTAATTCCAAATGATCGTTTAAGAGAATTGATTGATAAAACAACACCTATGTTAGAGGCTTTTCGTGAAGTTGATAATGTTTTACATAGAGCGGTACAATCTATTTCTGATTTGATTGCTGTAGCAGGACTTGTTAATTTGGATTTTGCTGATGTAAAAACTGTTATGAAAGATCGTGGCGATGCTTTGATTGGTATTGGAGTTGGTTCTGGAGAAGGTAGAGCAGTTGAGGCTGCAAAGCAGGCAGTTTCTAGTCCGTTACTTGAAACTTCTATTGATGGTGCAACGGATGCTATCATCAATGTTACTGGTGGTTCATCTTTGACTTTATTCGAAGTGGAAGAGGCTGCTGAAGTTATTAGAAGTGCTGCTAATACTGATATTAATACTATTTTCGGAGCAGTTATTAATGAAAATTTGAATGATGAGGTTATTGTTACAGTTATTGCTACTGGATTTGAAAGACCTAGTGAACCATTATATCATAGTTTTACTGCAACTAATAGAGAAGAGTTGTATAAAGATATTGAAGAAGATGATAGTGATTTTGATGTTCCTCCTTTCTTAAGAGATCGAAATGATTATTAGAAAGTAATTTGCGTTATAGAAAAAAATGTCTAAAAAAAGATGTATATTATGTGTAAAATATATTGTCTTTTTTTTTGGTTTGTATTATAGTAAATATATAGTAGAAGGAGGGATGAGTGTGATTTATCCATCAATAGATAAAATTTTAAATGTTGTTGATTCAAAATATGCTTTAGTTTATATTGTAGCAAATAGAAGTAAAGAGATGATTAAAACAAATTATTATCAAATGCCAGAAAAAGATTATAAATCTTCTAAACCCATTGGTAGAGCTTTGGAAGAAGTGTATGCCAATTTGATTCATGTGGAGAAATAATGAATTCTCGTGGATTTACTTTAATTGAAGTTTTAGGGGTACTTGTGGTTGTTTCATTTATTTTGGTCGTGGTGATGCGTGGATTTAATTCTACTGTAAGTCTTAGTAAAGAGGAAGCTTATAGAATTATGAAGAATAATATTATATCTGCTAGTTATGACTATATCAATGAGTGTGTTTCAGGTACAATTACTTGTGATTTTTCGTTTGAAGAAAATAATCAATTTTCGGTAAAAATACTCAAAGAAAAGGGCTATTTTAAAAGTTTAAAAAGCCCTATTGATGGTATGGAATTAGATGATTGTTTGGTTGTTGAAGCTAGACGTGAGAATGGGGTTGTTATATCAGATTTATTAGATAGTTGTTATTAGTAATATATGGGATATTGCTGTGGGTACATTGGATAAATTGGATATGGTCTTGGATAAAAGGCTGGGGCTAATAAACCTCCTGTAATCCCTCCTAATATAAATGGGGCAGCAAATCCTCCTCCAAGGCGATTCCCATAAAAATTTGATCTTCTCATATAATTATAGTTATACATAGTCATATCTCCTTTCAAGATATTATATAAAAAAATAGAAAAATTGTTTATAAACTATTTTAATTTAGATGTTTTTTTGATATAATAACCTAAGAGTAGGTGTAAATTTATGCATAAAAAATTATTGCTTATTTGTTTAACATTTCTACTAGTAGGGTGTACTAGAATTGATGATATAGATGATTATGTTGTCTTAGTAAATGAATGTTTGGTTGATAAAGTTACTACAAATGATGTGTCACTAGGGTATAAGTATTATGTACCTAAAGGAGTTTATAAGATACATGACTATGATTTTAATCAAGTGTTTTTAGTGGATAATGTTTCTATTTATTTGTATGTTGATGTTATTAGTTATTATTATCAAAAAGAATTGAAGTATGAGAAAAATGATAAAGCTTTTTATTATCAAGAAATACATCATAATGATAAGAATGGATATATAGAAATTTCTGAAGAAGATTGTGGTTATTTTGTTCAAATGGCGTATCACTATTCAAAAATTGAGGTCTATACTGATAAAAATAATTTGAATAAGATTATTACTTTGTCTTCTATTATTTTGAATAGTGTTAATTATAATGATACAGTTATTGAAAGAGTTTTACAAGGAGATTTTGGAGAATTTTCAGAGTTAAACTATGAACTAGAAAAGCCAATTGGTGCAAGTAATAATTTTTCACAATTTTTAGAGGAATATGTTCAGAAGGATGATAATGAAGAAAAAGAAGAACAATTACCTGGTGAATAATCAGAAAGAGGTGCTTATATATGGGTTTAATGGATAAGTTTAAAAATTTGTTTACTGATGAGGAAGTTATAGATGATGATGAAAATGAAGAGGTAGAAATAAAAGAGGTAAAACAAGAAGAGCCAAAACTACCTACTTTTATGCGTGAAAAAATTGCTAAAGAAGAGCAAGAGGTCGTAGAAACACCACGTATTATGCAAGTAGAACGTGATGTGGAGGTAAAAAAAGAAATTAAGCTGGAAAAGAAAATTGATAATGATTCTTTAGAACAAGTTATATCAGAGGATAAGCAAGTTTTCAAATTTCCGATTGATTTTACTGAAAATGATTTTGTAGAAACAAGAACTAGTAGACAAAATTATGTAAAAGAAGAAAACAATGAAGAAGTAATTGATAAACAAGCAACTTCAAGAGAAAATGTAATTTCACATCCTTCTTATGCATCAAAAAAAGAATTGAAAGTATCTGAGCTGTATAAAGATAAAAAAGAAGAAAAGCAAAAAGATAATAAGAAGTTTAGGGCAACGCCTATTATATCTCCGATATATGGTGTTTTGGATAAAAATTATGATCCAAGTGAGGTTGAAAATCATAAGGGACAAAATTTTGAAGAAACTAGACCTTCTAAAAGTGTAGATTTTGATAGTGTCCGTAAAAAAGCTTATGGAAGTTTAACAGAAGAGATTAAAGAAAATTTGATTTGTGAAAATTGTGAATACCTAAAAGAAGCCAAAGAGTGCAGGAAAAATAAACTGAAAACTGGTAAAGCTCCTTGTGAAGAGAGTAATGATAATCATTATGTTGAGGATGCTGGTTATCAAAATATTACTTTGGATGAAGCAACTGAGAATTATTATGATTATGGGGTAGCCTATGAGAAACAACCAGTTGTTTCTCAAGAAAAAATTCCTAATAATAATTATTATTTAGATGAAGATGATGGAGGAGATGTCAAGATTACTGATTATACTTCTGAAGAAGATGTTGGAAGAAAAAAGGAAATACCTCCGGTAAAAAGTAGTATTAATTTACTTTCTACTTTGAAGAAAAGTATGGGGGAGGAAGAGCATTTAAATGATAATAAAAAATTAGAGCTTCAAGATGATTTATTTAATTTGATTGATTCTATGTATGAAGAAAGGAGTGATGATAAGTGATTGATGCCAATACTTTTTTATCTATTCTTTTATCTATTTTAGGTTCTATTTTACTTGTAACTTTAATAGTATTAGTGGTGAAATTAATTAACACTATTAATCGTGTTAATAGTGTTTTGGATGAAGTAGACAAAAGAGTAGAGAAGTTTGATCGTATATTTAGAATTGGTGATATTATTACTGATAATATGGCTTTAGTTAGTGATAAATTAGTGGATGGAATTAGTGGTTTTATCCGTAATTTATTTCACAGAAGAAAAAGAAAGGAAGAAGATATTAATGAGTAAGAAATATGGATTTGGAAAATTTTTGGCAGGAATTGGAATTGGCGCGGGACTTGGAATTTTATTAGCACCTCGAAGTGGTGAAGAAACAAGAAGAGCATTGAAAAAGAAGATTGATGAGTTTATTCAAGAAGTAAAAAAGGTTGATGTTAATGATGTTAAAGATGAGTTTTTAGATAGAATTGATGAATTGAAGACTGAGTTAGAGGATTTAGATAAAGAAAAAGTTTTAAATATTGCTAAAGAAAAAGGTGAGGCTTTAAAGAAGAAAGCTACTGAATTAGTTGAACTTGCTAAGGAAAAAGGTACTCCAGTTTTAGAAAGTGTTGCTAATGATGTTAGAAAGAAAGCTATTGATGTTACAAAAGAAGTATTAAAAAAGTTAGAAAGTAATGATTAATATAGCTCATGAGCGAGAAAATTCTCACTCATGAACTTTTTTTGTTTGGAA
>CACXEZ010000089.1 GCA_902766815.1 uncultured Erysipelotrichaceae bacterium
TAAATGGTAAACCGATACTTATATAAAAACAGATAGAAACATAAATTTTCTACCTGCTTTTTCTGTTGTCTAGTCTAAACTGTAACAGGAAAATTATTTTTTGTCAAAGTAAGTCTTTCTTTTTCACTTAGTTTTTGTTATAATTGTATTAATAATAGGGATGGTAAGGTGATAGAAGTGAATAGAAAGGGACAGGCATTAGTAGAATTTGTATTAATTTTACCTGTATTTTTAATGATTCTATTTGCAATTGTTGATTTTGGAAATATTCTTAGTTCTAAAAATAAATTAGAAAGTACCAGTACGGATATTGTAAGACTTATCTTAAATGGAAATGAAGTTAATCAAGTAAAAGAAGAATATTCTGATATAGAAGTAAAAGTAAATAATTATAAAGATGATTATAGAAAGATTACGATTATACAAGATGTTAAAATTATTACACCATTTTTAGATAGAATATTAGGTAATCCTTGTCAGATTAAAGTAGAAAGGGTTATTCCAAATGCTGAATAGAAAAGGACAAAGTCTAGTTTTATTTATTTTATTATTACCTATTATGCTTGGAATTATGGCATTAGTGATTGATGTGGGAAATGCTATGGTCACTAAAAATAGTACTGATAATACAATTGAAATGGTTTTAGATTTAGCATTAGATAAAGATATGGAACAAGATAAAATAGAAGAGTTATTAAGTTATAATTTAGAAGATAATCAAAATATAGTTACAATTAATGATGATGAAATTATGATAAATAGTAAAACTAATGTAAAAGGAATTTTTAGTAAGATGTTTGGTTTTTCTGGTTTTCAGATAGAAAGTGAATATACGGGAAAATTAGAAAATCATAAAAAGAATATTAGCAAAAAGAAATAAAGAGGTGCAAATATGGCAAATAGAAATGGGAAAATAATTAGTATTTCTTCTGTTAAAGGTGGGGTTGGTAAAACGACTATGGCGATTAATTTAGCAGGAATATACTATATGATGAAAAAACGAGTTTTGTTAATAGATGCTGATTTTTATGGTGGAGGAATCTCTACATGGCTAGATGTCAAGAATCAAAAAGATATTTTTATGATGATAGATAGTATATCTAATAATCGTTATAGTAGTATTAAAGATTACATCACTAGTTATAATAACGGAATTGATGTTTTAGCAAGTCCTAAAGATCCCAGAAGTGCTCTAAAAATAGATAGCAAATATATTCCTATCATTTTTGAATTTGCAAGAAGAGAATACGATATCATTTTAGTAGATACAAATCATATCATGAACGAACTAAATCTAATGATTCTAGATCATGTGGATATCTCTCTTTTTATCGTAACAAATGACTTATTAGATTTAAAGAATACTAAAAGTTTTCTCAATATCTTTAAAGAAACAGGAAAAACAAACTTTTTAGTATGTCTAAATTGTTCTAGAGATACGGGCAAAGATTACTTATCCTTATTTGATATTAGAAACATATTAAAATGTAACATCAATTATACCGTTCCTAGTAGTTTTTATATTAAGAATATTGATAAATACGTGCTTGACGGTGAAATATTGACCTTAAATAGAAAAATACTAAGATTTCATCAAGGGGATATCAATCATTTAAAAATGATAGCCAATGAACTAATAAAGGAGGAAACTAAATGAATAAAGTAAGCCTAATTGATGCTTTTGAAGTAAAAAATACTCCTTTCAAAGTAAATAATATCAGTGACTATGAAATATTTTCAGATAAAGAATTGCTAGATCAATTAAGAACCAATATATTAGAAGATCTAATTGATGAAAACATTCCTGAAGATAAGCTGCTAGAACAATATATTAATGATGAGATTGATAAAAGTATCAGTAACTATGATTTAGATTATTTACAAAGAAACTATATCTTTCATATGATACAAAATGAAATCAATGGATATGGACCAATCACAGAATTATTAAACGATGACCACGTAACAGAAATAATGGTAAATAGTCCTAACGAAATCTATGTAGAAGTAGATGGAAAACTAAGTAAAGAAGATAGCGTATCATTCATCAATGACAAACACATCATAAGAACCATTCAAAGAATGGTCCAACCATTAGGTAGAACAATTGATACAGCAAACCCTATGGTAGATGCAAGGCTGAGAGATGGAAGTCGTTTAAATGCAATTATTCCACCTCTATCTCTAAAAGGACCAGTATTAACCATTAGGAAATTTGCTAAAAATTTAGAAAATATAGATGATCTACTATTAAAAGGAGCTTTAACCAAGGATATGGCCATGTTCTTAGAAGCTAGTGTAAAAGCTAAGTTAAATATTTTAGTAAGTGGAGGAACTGGTACAGGGAAAACAACTCTTTTAAACATCTTAAGTAGTTTCATTGGAGAAGATGAAAGAATCATTACAATAGAAGATGCTGCAGAATTAAGATTAAAACAGCCTCATGTAATATCCCTAGAAACAAGAACTAGCAATTATGAAGGGGAAGGCGAAGTAACTGTCAGAGATTTAGTAAGAAACTCCCTTAGAATGAGGCCAGATCGTATTATTGTAGGAGAGGTTCGTGGAAAAGAATCATTCGATATGATGCAGGCAATGAATACGGGGCATGAAGGTTCCCTTACAACACTTCATGCAAATGGGCCAATAGATACCCTAAATAGATTAGAAACCATGATATTAATGAATGAGATGTCCATCCCAGTAAGTGCTGTACGTGGATATATAGAAAATGCCATAGACCTAATCATACAAATTGACAGATTAAGTGATGGAAGAAGAAAAATTACATGTATTAGTGAAGTAGATGGATTAAAAGAAGGAAACATCATTGTAAAAGATATCTTTAACTACGTTCAAGAAGGAACATTAGATGATGGAACAGTAATAGGTAACTTCATAAAACATAAAGAAATACCTAAAGTATATGACAAAATTAAAAGAAAAGGAATAACCACACTAGAAGAAATATTTAAGAAATCAAATAACTAAAAAAGGTAAGAGGAAGTGAGGCAAAGTGATAACATGGATTCCTAAAATCATTCTAACTCTAATAATAATCCTTATGGTAGTAATTTTAATTAAGATAAGAAAACTGTTGTTCTTAGAGAAAAGAATTAGAAGATATAGTATTGCCAGTGAAAAAGATGACATTAGCCTTATGGATAGAATGAATTTAAAATACTTAAAATTTCTATCCAAATTTAAAGACAATGAAATATTAGAGAAACATTCACAAGGATATAGAAAGTATATTACTTTAGGAGAAAATGAAAACCCAGTATTTTTTCTATTATATAAATTGACCATAGGAATAATATTCACAAGCCTAGTAATACTATCCTCTATCATAAGTGGGAAATTATCCTCTTTTATAGAAATAATAGTAAGCTTTATCATAGGATATTATTTATATGATATCTATCTATATTTTTCTACCAAATCAAAGAAGAAAAAAATAAAAAATGAAATGTTAAGAGCCGTAATTCTAATGAATAACTCTTTCAAAGCAGGAAAAAGTATTTTACAAGCAGTCTACATTGCCAGCACAGAATTACCAAGACCTATCCGTGGGGAATTTAGCAGAATCTATCAAGATATGATTTATGGTCTTTCAGCGGATGTCGCTTTTTCTAGATTTTCTAAAAGGGTAGATCTAGAAGAAGCAACTTATATTGCTTCATCCTTAGCAATTTTAAATAAAACTGGAGGAAATATAGTATCTGTTTTTACTAGTATAGAAAAAACACTATTTGACAAGAAAAAACTAGAAAACGATCTAAAAACAAGTGCTGCAGCATCTAATTTAGTAGTAAAATTCCTAATGATAATACCCATCATATTTGTCCTTCTAATCTATATGATTAGCCCTACTTACTTTGAACCTCTATTTTCTTCTCCGTTAGGTTATCTCATCCTGTTCATTATTTGGATAATGTTTATCATCTATATTTATCTATTAAATAAAATTATGAAAGTAAGGGTGTAGAAAATGAACGAACAAAACTATTTGTCTAAAAAGATTTACAGCAAAAAGAAAATAGAAGAAATAGATAAAAAAATAAAACTATTAGGCACATCGACTAATTTAAAAACATATACCTACTTAAATATTCAAACATTAGGTACCATTGTCTTCTTTATCTTAGGATTACTAATCAAACCATTAGGTTTTATAGTAGGCCCTCTACTAGGATTTATCTATTACAAAATAATTGCCTATATCCTAATAGAAAGAAGAATAAAAATAAGACAAAGAATCTTAGAAGATGAATCATTGACATTCTTTGAAATTCTAACCCTATCATTAGAAACTGGAAGAAACTTACAAGAATCTCTTCATGTAACAATTGAAAGTTGTGAAGGGGAATTAGTAAGACAATTCAAAGAAGTATTAAGAGAGGTACACTACGGAAAAAGCCTAACAGAGGCAATGAGAGATATGACAAAATCAATTCCATCTGATACCATAAATAATATTATTATATCTTTAACAGATGCTAACCTATATGGAAGCAGTATCATTGATAGCTTGTATACTCAACTAGACTATCTAAGAGAAAAAAGAAAAGAATTAATCAAAGAAGAAATTAGCAAAGTACCCATCAAAATAAGTATCATTTCAGTTTTCTTCTTTATTCCATTAATTTTGTTAATTATATTAGGTCCAGTTTTATTAAGTTATATAGGAAGTTAACGAGAAATTACTTGACTTTATAAGTATTTAAGATAAAATAATAAATAGTATTTAAAAGAAAGAAAGGTGATATCTATGTCAGGACATAGTAAATGGTCGACAATAAAAAGAAAAAAGGGAGCAATTGATGCTGAGCGTGGGAAGACTTTTGCCAAATTAGCAAAAGAAATTTATGTGGCAGCAAAAGGAGGAGATCCAGATCCGAATAATAATGCAGCTCTTAGAATGGTAATAGAAAAAGCAAAAGCAGAAAATATGCCAAAATCTAATATTCAAAATGCTATTGATAAAGCAAAGCAAAAAGGTAATGGAGAAAATTACGAAAGCGTCCGCTATGAAGGATATGGTCCTAGCGGTATTGCCATCATGATTGATTGTTTAACAGATAACAGAAATCGTACAGCCTCATTCGTACGTAGCACCCTAACAAAAAGAGGAGGAAACTTAGGTACAGATGGTTCTGTTAGTTACTTATTCAAAAGAAAGGGACTATTAATTTTAGACAAGAAATATGATGAAAATAAATTAATGGAAGATGTATTAGAATTAGACATAGAAGATTTTGCAACAAACGAAGATGGCTATGAAATTACAACAGAACCAAATAACTTCTTAAGTGTAAAAGATGGATTAATAAACTTAGGATACGATGAATTTATAATATCTGAAGTAACCTATATCCCGGACAACTATATGAATCTAGATGAAGAAACGACAGAAAAGGCTTTATCTTTAATAGAATCTTTAGAAGATATAGATGACGTTCAAGCGGTATACCATAACTTAGATGTATAATAAAATATTGAAAAAGTGATGCTGGCTGTCAAGAAAACGTTGGTGGAACTATTCTCAATTGGAACAAGGAATATTGAATTTAGGATTTAAAATTAAAGAAGTAGTTTTTTAAGTCACATCAATGCTATCATTGAACTAAAAAGAATGAAGATGAATTTCAGCTTGTTAAAACTCCCAACAGCTTAGAATTTTTAGCAAAATCTGGTGATGAAAGAGCTATTGGAACTTATAATAATTGGATGAATCATATTAGCACTAGTCATGCAAAAGTAAATTCTAAAAGAAAATATAAATAAAAATTTTTGTTAATGATTTGATTCTCTAGAATCAAAAAAAATAGTTCAATTTTAAACTATTTTTTTTGTATATAAATGACTTTTGTAATCTTTTATGTTTTGTATATAAATATTTTTTTTAAAATTAAATCGCCGCAATTTTTTTCATAATAATTTTAACTTCATTCACATAGTCTACTAATGTTTCTATCTTCTTTTCATTCTCTAGCTCATCAATACTTTCTTGAATTATATTTAATAAGTCTTGCTCAATACTATTTTTAATTTCTTTATCCAATAGTTCCACATCTAGCATATCATGATATAATTCAATAATATATCTTGTAGTAAATTGTTCTTTCAACTCACTAGTCATTTCAACTAGGTTATTTATTTTTATAATATTATTACATGTTACTAATTGATTGAGTATATTAATACTATTTATTTTGTCAGTTATATATATACTAGCACCAAGAGTTAGTATTATTTAAACTTAATTCAATATTATTTTGCTCTATTTTAAGTAATTCTTCTTGATATTGCTTGATTGAAATATCTATATATCCATTCAATCTCTTTAAATATTTATTTCGTCTAGAAATATCCAAAATTCTAGATATGTATAATATATTTTTAATGATATCTA
>CACXEZ010000090.1 GCA_902766815.1 uncultured Erysipelotrichaceae bacterium
CACGTTGATGTTGGGGTTTATGGCTGATTATAATGAAGTGGGGTACTATAATTGTGCGACGCATCTTTCTAAGGCTTTAGTTCCAATTGTAACTAGTTTGGCGGCAGTCGCTTTACCCCGTGTTGCAAAATTGAAAGAAGAAAAGAACTGGGATGAAATCAATTTGTTGATGAACAAGTCCTTCTCAATAGTTTCATTTTTAAGTTTCCCTATTGCCTTTGGTGTAATGGTGGTAGCCCCAATGTTTGTTCCTCTTTTTTTTGGAGAACAATTTTATGGTACAATAATTCCATTACAGATAATCATTTTTACTGTAGTAGCAATAGGCTTTAATAATTTGACAGGCATACAAGTTCTTCTTGGCTTTGGATTGGACAAAGCCTTTTTGTATTCATTACTTACAGGAACTGTGTCAAATTTTGTACTTAACTTATTCCTAATTCCTAATTATGGTGCAAAAGGTGCTGCTTTTGCCTCTGTTTTAGCAGAAGTATTGATTCTCTCTGTAATGCTATTTTTTATATATCAAAAGACACCAATTCGATTTGTTAATTTTGAAGATACGATAATCAACATATTTTTGTCATTGTCTTTTGTTCCAATAGCATATATTATACATACCTATATGTCTGGTTGGCTATTCGTTTTTGTTACAATTGTTGGATGTTCTGTAGTATACTTATTCGGTCAGTTAATATTGAGGACATTAACAATAACGATGTTGATAGAAAAAATTAAGGAGATATTTTAAAATGAATAATAGGGATATTTTGATAGATCTTATCAAAATTATTGCAATGTTTTCTGTAATTTCATTGCATTCTTTTGGCGCGTCTTCTTATTGGCGATGTGCAAATGTTTTTTACGAAACAGGAGTAATAGGTATCCCTCTTTTTTTTATGGTAAGTGGCTTTTTGTTATTAGGTAGACAGACAGTAGATTGGAATTATGTGTTTAAGAAGATATTGCATATTATTAGACTTGTTTTTCTTTTATCACTTTTAATCTGGGTACTAAAGTGCTTACTGTCTGGGACATTAAGCCTTGGAGAAATGTTAAATATCTTCTTAGGTGCATTTATTCAGGAAGGCCCTCTTTGGATGTGTTGGTTTTTGGGTACATTAATCATTCTATATGTAATTCTTCCTATAGTTAATAAAATCTATATCAATAATATATTGAGTTTTGTTAGCATTTGTTTTCTATTATTTGTTATAGAGAATTGTATATTTTGTGAATTGATCGGGGGGGGGCAATTTTGAAAAAGAAATAACTCAGACATTTCGTCTTTGGAATTGGATTTTCTATTTTATGTTAGGAGGATTAATTAAGAAGAATATCCATTTAAAAATGCATATTCCTAAATTATATGTACCATTAATCATGCTTCTAATCATAAATATTGTCTTTCAAGAACGAATGAAGAAATATATAGATTCGCCATATTGTGAATTTTTTTATAGTTCTTTTCCTGTAGTAATTTTGAGTATTTTGGTTTTTCTTTTCATATGTAAACTGAATTTGAAAAATAGCCTAATTCAACAAGTTATAAACTTTCTTTCACCATTATTCCTTCCAATATATTTATTTCATCCTTTCTTTGTTAGGATTATCCATAAACTCTTGTTACCATATTCTTTGATGCCATATGTTTGTTTTGTATTAGTATCAATAATGTCTATTCTTTTTGGATTTATAATATCAAAATTTAAATGGGCACATTGGCTAATTAAAATATAATGTAAATATTTGATGCAACATATTAAATCTTCACTAAATGAAAAAAGTTCTTTCTATTATTGTCCCAACCTACAATATGGAGAAATATCTCCGTAAGTGTCTGGACTCGCTCGTCGTGTCGGATGAGAATATGCAGCGACTTGAAGTCCTGGCGATTAACGACGGATCAAAGGATTCGTCATCGCAGATAGCCCATGAGTATGAGGCAAAGTATCCTCAAACATTCCGCGTAATAGACAAAGAAAACGGGAACTATGGCTCCTGTATTAACCGGGGACTGAAGGAGGCTACAGGAAAGTATGTCAAGGTGCTGGATGCGGATGACTTTTTTGATAGAGAAGTCTTGAATAGTTATCTAATTTATCTGTGCAAAATAGATGCTGA
>CACXEZ010000091.1 GCA_902766815.1 uncultured Erysipelotrichaceae bacterium
AAACACAAAAAAACTAATCCAAATTGGATTAGTCATTTATCAAAACTCGAAAAGTTCGAGCAGATTTCACTATGGAGCAGATGAAGGGAGTCAAACCCTCGTCTCAGCCTTGGCAAGGCCGAATTCTAATCGTTGAACCACATCTGCATAAAGTTGTAGGTAGTTATAATTTTACTTGATAATTACCTACTTGTCAAGACTTTTTGTTTAAATTTCTTCTGGGTTAATTAGAGTTAAGCTTACTTTTTGCTTATCCAAGTTAACATCTTCTACATAACATGTTACAATATCTCCGACGTTTACTACATCTAATGGGTGTTTGATGTATCCTTTTGTTAGTTTAGAGATATGGGCAAGGCCATCATCATGCAATCCAATATCTATAAATACACCGAAATCTACTACATTTCTGATAGTACCTTCTAGTTCCATTCCCCTTTTTAGGTCTTCTATTTTTAAAATATTACTCTTAAGTAAAGGTTTGGTAAAATCGTCACGGAAGTCACGATTTGGTTGTTTTAGACATTTTACGATATCTTCTAGAGTATAGTGATCTATGTTATGATTTTGTGAGTATTTTTCTATATCTAATTTATCTAGCTCGATGATTAACTTTTCAGTACCAATATCGTTGGTAGTTAGATTCAGATTTTTCAGTAAATCTAAGGTAATTTCATAACTTTCTGGGTGGATTGGTGTTATATCTAAAATATTATCTCCATCTATTACTCTCATGAAACCTACTGCTTGTTCATAAACTTTTGATGATAGTAGTTTTTTCTTTAATATTTCACCACGAGATAATATTTTTCCATGTTCTTCTCTATACTTAATTAATTTATCTATAGTAGTTTTAGTAAGGCCTGATACATATTTTAAGATAGAAGGACTAGCGGTGTTGATATTTACTCCTACTGAGTTTACGGCTTTACTTACTACAAAGTCTAGTGACTCATTTAGTTGCTTTTGATTGACATCATGTTGATATTGTCCTACGCCAATACTTTTTGGATCTATTTTTACTAGTTCGTTTAGTGGGTCTTGTAGTCTTCTTCCAATGCTGATAGCACTTCTTTCTTCTACATGTAAGTCAGGAAACTCTGATATGGCTAGTGGGCTTGCTGAATATACAGAGGCTCCGGCTTCACTCACTATAATATATTCTACTTTTTTATCTTTATACTCATTAACTATTTCTGATATTAGCTTTTCACTTTCACGTGAAGCAGTACCATTACCTACGGCGATGATATCTACATTATATTTTTTGATTAGTTCTTTAATAATTTTTTTAGCTTCATCCCATTTATTGTGCGGTTCATGTGGATATACCTTACTAATATTTAAAATTTTTGATGTAGCATCTATAACAGCTAATTTACATCCTGTTCTGAAAGCTGGATCAAAACCTAATACTATTTTATCTTTCATTGGTGGAGTTAATAATAACTTTTCTAAATTTTTACTAAATAAGTCAATTGCTCCTGTTTCAGCTGTTTCTTTAAGTTCTGCTCTTACTTCTCTTTCTACACTTGGGAAAATTAGTCTTTTGAAACTATCTCTTATAGCATCTTTAATATGAGGTGTTACAGGGCTAGATTCATTTTTAATAATCTTTTTATCAAAGTAAGATAGTACATAGTCTGTATCTATTTCAATAGAGATACTTAATATTCCTTCTTTTTCTCCCCTATTCATGGCTAAGATTCTATGAGGTTTAATATATTTAATCTTTTCTGAATAGTCATAATACATTTCATAAGTTTTTGCTTCATCTTCAGCATTTTTCTTTATTTTAGAAGTAATAGTTCCATAACTCATCATGTTATATCTTAGATATTTTCTATAACTAGCGTTATCACTTATCCATTCGGCAATAATATATTTTGCTCCTTGGATAGCCTCTTCGTTTGTTTTGATGGCATCATTTAAATAACGCTCAGCTAATTCATCTATATCTATATTTATAGGGAAGCTCATCATGATTTTGGCCATAGGCTCTAGTCCATTCTTGATAGCTTCTGTTGCTTTGGTTTTTTTCTTTTCTTTGAAT
>CACXEZ010000092.1 GCA_902766815.1 uncultured Erysipelotrichaceae bacterium
AAGCACTTCATTCAAAGTACAAGTAATACTTTAGCAAAAGCCAAATAAAAAGTCAACTAATTTTTTTAATATTTCTAAAATATTTTCCTTTAGTGACTAATTTTCATAGAACTCTTTCTTCAAAGTGCATATCAAATATATCAAATCTTACTTTTAATGTCAACAAGTTTTGAAAAATATTTTCGTTTTTTCAAAAAACTTTACATTTAAAATATCAAATATTTTTTTGATAACATAATTTATTTGCTCACTCTAATGCTCTACAAGATAATATTATGATTCTATGAAAAGAAATATACAAATAACAAAGGAGGTTTATTTTTTAAAAACTCATCGCTAAAGCTATACTGAACCCCCAGACTATCTGGGGGTTTTCTTAGTACAAAAAGGATTAAAACCTAGATTTACTAAATTTTAATCCTTAATCTGAAAATAGACAACAAAATTTACTATTTAATAACAGACACAAATGTTGTTGTATTACTATTATCAGAAGCAAATCCCTTATATTGTTCTGTTAACTTGCTTAAAGCATTTAACTTATCAGTATAGACTTTACCTTGATTTGCATAACTAGATAAAGTTTGGATGCCTTCTTTATTATAATTAGAAATACCCTCACTTAAAGTAGTAACACCAGTCTTTAATGCATTAGCCCCATTCGTTAAACTAACACTACCCTGATACAATTTTTCAACACCAATTCTAATTTGAGTAGTATTGGTATAAAGTGAATTAGCTCCACTCTCGATTTCATTTAAAGCTAATCCTAAAGTATTAACTAAATTACTAATAGTTTGAATAGTATTATTAGTTGTTTCAATAGTACTATCAATAGCTACATTATTCTGAGTAAGCAAATAAATCAACTTATTATTACCATCATAGGTTTGTTTATAAGTAATCAAACTAGGTGCTACAACTTGTAATTGTTCTAATGTAATAGTATCAATATCGATACCATAATTAAAAAAAGTAGCCTGAATAGTCTGATTAGTATCAGTTAAAGTTTCAATAGCCTGCAAATTTCCAGCTTTTAAAGTTGTTAATTGAATAACAGAAGCTTCGGTATCTCCATTAACAAGCTGTTCCTTTGCTCCATTTAAAGCTTGAATAACCTGCATCAATCCATTATCTAAATCTTGAGTACCATCCTCTAATTGTTTCATATAGCTAGAAATAACATTTAAATTATCACTAATTTCACGCGAACCAGCTGCTAACTGATTAGCGCCATTTTCTAATTCTTTAGCACCAGCATCAATTGTATTCATATTAGTCTGCAATTTATCGACATTACTATAAAGTTGATCCATCTTACTAAAAATATTAAAATCAGCAGTATCTATCAATTTAGGAGTTGCTACCACATAAATACTACGAGATTGATAATTTTCAGTAACAAAACTGATCGTAACATGATCTAAATCTTTAAGCTCATCCATACCTAAACTTTCATATAATCCAGGACTAGCAAGAGCAATCACAAAATTTTTAGAACCAGTATTAACAACCTTACCATTCGTAACTTCAATATTACTAGCATTCTTATTACTAATTACACTACCTAATGTTACAACAAATGGTGTATAAATAGTTTCATTTCTACCATTAATAACCGTATTATGCTTATCATTATTCTTAAAATGAATGATGATTTTTACTTTACCTTTCTTCCCCACCAAATCATCTGCTGTAATTTCCTTATCATCAAAATAATATGTTACTTCAGTTTCGATAGGTAAATCTTTTTCAATCTTTCCTTGGTAGAAAATTTCTCGTTCCTTATTCTTCCATGTTAAATCATTTCCATTAATCGTAAATGTTTCATTACCATTAATATTCATAATTTCTTTAAGATCACTAACATCTTTTATTTCATCATCATTCACATCATATAAATGACTAACTACAGTAGTTTTAAACAAACTACCATTAGAATTCAATGTAGAATATACTGTTTCATCTTTAGTCATAGCATAAGCATTAGGAATACATGCCGCTAACATCAAAGATGATACCAACAATTTGTTAAATTTTTTCATTATTTAGCCTCCTTTAATTCTTTTGTAGTCTTAACAATTAATTTATCAAATACAATTAATACACTTGGTAAGATAATCACAACAACTAACATACTAATAATAGAACCTCTCGATAACAATTTACAAATAGAACCTATTAAATCAATCTGCGAATACACATAAACACCAATCGTCGCAGCAAAGAAACACAAAGCACTAACAATAATAGAAGGAACTGTACTTTCTAAAGTTTTCTGAATAGCACACCATTTATCACTAGTCTTATTTCTCTCTTCAATATACTTAGTCGACATCAAAATAGCGTAATCAATAGTCGCTCCCAATTGAATTGTCCCAATAACAATTGAAGTAATAAATGGTAACGTATCATTTGTATAGAATGAAATTCCCATATTCACCATAATAGCAAATTCTATCAAACAAATAAGTATAACTGGTAAAAATAATGATCGAAGTACTAATAACATAAGAATAAAAATAATACCTATTGATAAATAATTAACATTCTTAAAATCAATATCACTAGTTTCTATCAAATCCTTAGTAAGTGGTCCTTCACCAGCAATAATAGCATTCTTGTCATATTTCTTAACAATTTTTGCAACTCGATCAATTTGTTGATTCAACTCATCACTAGCAACCTCATAAGTAGAATTGATAATAACAATTTGATATTCATCATTCTCTATATGTTGAAGTAATTCATCCCCCAACATATCCGTAGGTAATCCAAAATCAAGCAAACTAGTAGGTGATAAGGTCAAATTAATACCATCTATTTCTTTAATTTCATCAACCATCTGTCCAATATCTTCTGCTTTCAAATTCTTATCAACCAAAATAATTTCTGGAGAAACAATATCATACTTATTTTTTAAGTCAAAATTAGCTACTCTAGAAGGAAGTGTTTCTGGTAAAGAATTATCAAGTTTATAATATACCTCAGCATGATTATTACCATAAATAGCAGGTACTAACAAAATAATAAATATCACTAAAATCAATTTATAATGCTTTATTGAAAACTTCTGCACTCCCTTAAACTCCGGAATAAATACTTTATGCTTAGTTTTATTTATCAAGCCATCACACACAAGAAGTAAAGCTGGAAAAAGTGTTAATACACACAAAAGTCCAAAAAATACTCCTTTAGCCATAACAAGACCAATATCACGTCCTAAAGTAAGATTCATAGAACAAAGAGCTAAAAATCCTGCAATAGTCGTAAGAGAACTTCCAATAACAGACTTAAAAGTATCACTGATTGCCTCATTCATTGCTTCCTTTTTAGTATCATATTTTTCCTTAGCCTGTTCATATTTATGATACAAGAAAATAGAAAAGTCAGTCGTAACACCTAACTGTAACACCGCGCTAATTGCTTTTGTAATGTAAGAAATATCATGAAATATAATATTAGACCCCATATTATAAACAATCGCAACTCCAATATTAGATAAAAGTAACACAGGAATAACATAAGAGTCTGTTGCCAAAGTAAGTGCAATCAAACATAAAATAACAGCAATCACCACATAAGCTACAATTTCTTGATTTGACACATCCATCGTATCTAAAACCATTGCCGTCATACCACTAACACGTGATGCATCCCTTACAACACTTCTAAGTTCACTAATAGCATCAATAGTCCTCTCATCAGATGTAGAAGTATCAAATGTAACAACAATAACAGATTCACCATCTTTATATAATTTCTGTGTAACTTCATCAGGAATCATATCAATAGGAATCGCTATATCTGTCACACCCACTAAACTAACCACCATATTAACAGAATCAATTTCACGAATCTTATCTTCTAACTTTAATATATCATAATTAGACATATTATCAATCATAACAAAAGAAAAAGCACCCATTCCAAAATCATCTGTCAATATATTCTGTCCCCTAATAGTATCAATATCTTCTGGAAGATAAACTAAAATATCATAATTAATTTTAGTATTAACATAACCAATTCCAGCTGGTATTAATAACAAAAGACAAATTATTACCACAAGCCAACTATAACTTGTTATAAAATTTCTGATTTTTTTCATATTAAGTCTCATTCCTTTCACTTCATTCAAGTAACACATAGTTATGAAAACTTGAACTAAATTTATTTTTCTATATAATAACAGCCTT
>CACXEZ010000093.1 GCA_902766815.1 uncultured Erysipelotrichaceae bacterium
CCAAAACATAACTTCAATCTAGCTAAGGAAAAAGATATCGTCATACCTGGCCTAGGCTTCATCAAATGTACCAAAGATATACAATTATCTATCTATACTATCAAAGGAGTTGTCCCAAACTCTAGAGATAATTTAATTTAAATAATCAAATTACTTATCATTGTGGTACAAATATAAATAGAATTAGCGGTAAAATATTCTCCATTACTTTAGTTTCAGATAGTAGTAATATCGATGATTTATAGTAAAATAAATAAAATGATATTAAAAATCAGTTGAATCATCTTTACAAAAATTATCAAAAATGATATTATTAAGTTGCAATAAGTAAGGAGGTCAAGATGGATATTAACTGTATTAATGTTATTACTTTAGCATATATGGGAGATGCTATTTATGAAGTATATATCAGAGAAAAATTTATCAAACAAGGGATTGCCAAAGTAGAAGACTTACAAAAAGAAGTAACCAAATATGTATCCGCCAAAGGACAAGCAGATATTTTAAAAAAATTAATAAGTGATAATATATTAACTGAAGAAGAATTAGAAATAGTAAAAAGAGGGAGAAATTATAAAAGAAGTATTCATCCTAAACATACCAGTATAGCTACTTATAAATTAGCAACAGGATTTGAAACATTAATAGGTTATCTGTATCTAGATAAAAAGTTAGATAGATTAGAAGAAATATTAAAAATGATTGAGGTGAAACCATGTACATCTACGGAAAAAATGTTGTAAAAGAAACATTAAATAGTAATAACAATATTACAAAAGCTTATGTTGATAAAAAAAGCAAAGAAAAAGATTTAATAAGAGAACTAAAAAACCAAAAAATAAAAATTCATTTTGTAGATACAATTGTCTTAGATAGATTAGCAGAAGGGAATCATCAAGGATTCGTCCTAGAAGTAAGTGAAGTAAAAACTTATCCCTTAGATGATTTACTAATTTATTCAAAAGAAAATCCTCCATTAGTAGTAATATTAGATCACTTAGAAGATCCACATAATTTTGGAGCCATTATTCGTACTTGCGAAGCAATGGGAGTAACAGGAATCATCATACCAAACGACAGATCTGTAGGTATCAATTCTACCGTAGTAAAAACCTCAGCTGGAGCCATCAATTATATCAAAATTGTCCATGTTCCAAACCTAAGCGTAGCCATAAAAAAATTAAAAGAAAATGGTTATTGGATAGTAGGTACTGATATGGAAGGAGATGATTATACCTCTATAGATTATAATATGCCAACCTGTTTAGTGATAGGAAACGAAGGACATGGAATCAGTAGAGTAGTAAGAAATGCCTGTGACTTCATTGTAAGTATTCCGATGACTGGTCAAATTAATAGTCTAAATGCTTCTGTTTCTTGTGGAATTGTGATATCAGAAATCGTACGAAAGAGGAGGAACTAATGACAGAAAAATTAAATGACTATGAATTAGTTAGTCTAGCCCAAGAACAAAATGAAGAAGCTCTATATTTACTTAGAAAAAAATATCAACCACTAATCCAAAAACTAAGTTCTAAATATTATAAAACATTAAAACATATTCTAGAACTATCTGATATCAAACAAGAATGTTCTTTAGCTCTTGAAATTGCTATTGAAAACTTTAATGAACAAAAAAACATCTGTTTTTACACTTTTGCAACCAATTGTATGGAAAATCAACTTATTACCACTACAAGAAGCTATAATAGAGAAAAACATAGAGCTTTAAACGAAGCTATTTCTATAGATAACGTATCCTCAGAAGAAGATAAAAGTTTACTAGATTATTTGGAAGATAATAGACAAAATCCTCTTCTGCAAACATTAGAAAATGAAGAATATCAAAACCTATATAATAAAATAATTTCTAACTTAAGTCCATTAGAAGAAAGTGTAGTAATTCTAAGAATTCAAAATTTTACTTATAATGAAATTGCCAATATTTTAGACAAAGACAAAAAGAGTATTGATAATGCTTTACAAAGAATTAAATATAAAATACAAGCTAACACCCTAATCTGAAGCGCTAGCTTTTAACTTTTGAAATCGTTCCATAATACTTTTTCTTCTTAAACTCTCCTCATCTTCATCTAATTGATAATTCTCTCCATCCCAAATTAAGACAGATCCTTCATGAATAGAAGGAGGTAAAGTTGCTCTCATAACTTCTTTCATTTCACGACTTTCCATATCTTCTATAATAACATATTCTCCTTCAAATCTATCAATAATAAATTTCATCATTAACCTCCATCAACATTTGTTTTTTCACTACTAAATATCACATTCGTACCATCACAAACTAGAATAATTGTTCCTTCTTGATCAGTACGATGAATTTCTACATTAGCCTTACGTAACTTATTAATAGTAGTATCACCAGGATGTCCATAATTATTTCCATTTCCAACTGATATAACCGCATAACTAGGACTAGATGCCTTCAAAAAACTATCAGTCGTACTATAAGGAGAACCATGATGACTAACCTTCAATACATCTACATTAATATCTTTTGTTACCAGTTCTTTTTCTACAGAAGAAGTAGTATCACCAGTAAATAAAAATTTAACTTTACCATAAGTCATTTTTAATACAATAGAAGTACTATTTAAATCTTTCTGATTCACTCCAGTATAAAGAACCTCTAATATAGCATCCCCTAGTATCCAAGTATCCCCAATCTTAGGAATAGATAATTTCATATTCTTTTTTTCTATGGCATCTAATACATCTGTAAAAGTAGTAGTAGTGGTAATAACATCAGGCATATATAACTTGTCCACTTCAAAAGCATTAATAACATCATCTAACCCTCCAATATGATCTTCATGAGGATGAGTACCAATAACATATTTAAATTTGCTAATTTCTAGACTATTAAAATATTGAACTAACAAAGGACCATCATTATTATTTCCAGCATCAATCAGCATATTCTCTCCATGATTCTGTATTAAAATGGCATCAGCTTGACCAACATCTAAAAAACTAATGACTAAATCTCCATCTACAGAACGATTAGAACTCTTAGTATCAGAATCATCACCATTAAGAAAAGTTTCTATCGTACCAGGATCAAGACCAAAAGTTTCTTCAAAACCATAAGTATATACATAATAAGCAAGAATCACAATAAAAATAATAAGTCCCCAAGAAAATCTTTTTTTCTTTTTTCTTCTTCTGTACTTCGCCACAACACACATCCTATTCTAATATATAATAAAATTATAACAAATAATCTAAAAAAAAACCATATTTATACAAATTTATTTGTATGGCAATCGCTTAAAAATAATAAATATTAACTAATATTTGGAATAACCTCAAATATTAGTTTTTCAATATTATCAAAGTCAA
>CACXEZ010000094.1 GCA_902766815.1 uncultured Erysipelotrichaceae bacterium
TAACGAGTGGAAGGATTATGAATGTATTGATGCTGGTAATGGGGAAAAGTTAGAACGTTGGGGTAATGTTGTTCTTAGGAGACCAGATCCGCAAGCTATATGGAATGTTGATAAATGTAATTGGAAATATGATGCTTTTTATCATCGTTCAAATAAAGGAGGAGGAAATTGGGAATATAAAAATAAATTTTCTGAGCAATGGACAATAACTTACAAAAACCTTACTTTTAAAGTTAGTCCAACAGGTTTTAAACATACTGGTATTTTTCCTGAACAGGCTGTTAATTGGGATTATGTTATGAATAAAATTAAGAGTTCTCATCGCGATGATTTTAGGGTATTAAATTTATTTGCTTATACGGGTTGCGCTACTATGGCAGCATCTAGTGCTGGAGCAACGGAGGTTGTACACGTAGATGCTTCCAAAGGTATGGTGGAATGGGCTAAAGAAAATATGAAATTATGTCATTTAGAAGATAAGAAAATTCGTTTTATTGTGGATGATGTCATGAAATTTTTGGAAAGAGAAAAAAGAAGAGGTAGGACTTATCATGGTATTATTATGGATCCTCCTAGTTATGGAAGAGGTCCAAAAGGCGAGATATGGAGATTAGAAGATAATTTACAAGAGTTACTTCTTAAAGTACAAGATGTTTTAGATAAAGATTATTCGTTTCTTTTGATCAACTCTTATACGACAGGTATATCCCCAACTTCTTTAGCTAATATTTTACATTTAACTTTTGACGGAAATAAAGTAGAAACAGGAGAAATAGGATTACCAATCATTGAAAATAGTTTGGTACTTCCTTGTGGTATTTATGGCAGAGTTACCAAAGATTAATATTATCTATGAAGATAATCACTTGTTAGTAGTAGAAAAGCCTGTTAATATGCCTGTTTGTGAAGATGAGTCAAAGGATATGGATTTACTTAATATTTTAAAGAATCATCTTAAAGAAAAGTATCAAAAACCTGGAAATGTGTATTTGGGACTTGTTCATAGGTTAGATAGACCTGTAGGGGGTGTGATGGTTTTTGCTAAAACTAGTAAGGCTGCTTCTCGGTTGAGTAAACAAGTTCAGATGCATACATTAGAGAAAGTATATGTTGCTGTCGTAGATGGAAAAGTCCCCGATAGTGGAGAGTGGATTGATTATTTAGTTAAAGATAGTAAGAACAATCAGTCCTATGTTACGGATAAAGAACATGGAAAAGAAGCTAGGCTTAAATATAAAAGACTTGCTTATCGTGATGGATTTAGTTTGGTGGAGATACATCTTGAAACTGGTAGAAGTCATCAGATTAGAGTACAATTTTCATCACGTGGTTTTCCTTTGGTTGGAGATGCAAAATATAATCCTCATCATGATGGAAAGACCAATATTGCTTTATTTGCTAAGAAATTATCTTTTAAGCATCCTATTACGAAGGAAATATTAAATTTTGAACTTAAAATGCCCGAGAAGTATCCCTTTTATCTATTTTTGTAAAGTGGAATGCTGATTTGTTTATTATATTTTTTAATGAAAGAAGTGGAAATATAATACTTTTAATATTATGAATATAGGGCTTACAATTGTTATAAAGGGGCTGAGTGAAATTTAATTATTTTCACTCAGCCCCTTTATTTTAGTATTTTTAGATTGTTTACAACAATTTGATATTGATCAAATCTTTTTTCTACGCGTCCATAGATTCTAATGATATCTTTTTTCTTAATCTCTTTATATTGTTTATAAATCTTTGGAAATAAAGTTAGTGATATTTTCCCAAATTCATCTGAGGCGGTGATAAAGGCCATAATATCATTTTTTTTTGTGGTTACTTCTTTTATATTATCTATTATTAAAACTAAAGTTATTATTTTATCATAACATTTGGGAATTTCTCTTGTATCAATATCTTCTAGGTTTCTATAATTGTTTGTTGGATGATTACTTAGATAGAATCCAAAAACATTTAGTTGGTTTTCCAATTTTTCTTCGTCATTATATTCTTCTGATGGAATTAATGATGGTTTAGATAATTCTATTATTCCAGCATCTTTCATAAGTTCTGCATAATTTAGAATACTATCTAAATTATTTAATAGAGTTGGTTCGTTTACTTTAAAACTGTTAAAGCATCCTGCTTTAATAAGATAAGTTAAGACTTTTTTGTTTATCCCTGTAGAATAAGTACGCACCACAAAATCAATAAAGTCTTCATACGGTTTTTCTTCTCTATGTTTGATGATTTCTTTTGTTACTAAACTACCTACATTAGTAATAATAGACAATGGACATCTTACAGCTTCTCCTATTACTTCATATTTCTCGCTACTTTCATTGATATCAGGTGGTAATACTTCAATGTTATGTCTTTTTAATTCTGATAGATAAGTTTTTGTTTTTTCATCGTTACCAATTACATTGTTTAGAATGGCTGTTTCAAAATATTTAAAGAAATATGTTTTTAGAAAGGCCATCTTATATGCTACAGTAGCGTATCCTACCGAATGGGATTTATTGAATCCATAATTAGCGAACTTTAATATTAAATTATAAACTTGTTCAGCTGCTTCTTTTGAATAACCATTTTTAACACTTTTATCTATAAATTTTGGTTTTTCTTTTAATAGTATTTCTTCTTTTTTCTTAGAGATTGCTCTTCTTAAAATGTCAGCTTCTCCTAAAGTGTAACCTGCTAAGGTTCTGGCTATTTGCATTATTTGTTCTTGATAGATGATAATTCCATAAGTTGACTTTAAGATAGGTTCTAGAGATGGGACAATATAATCTATTTTTTCTTTTCCTTCTTTCCTTCTAATGTAGTTATCAATATAATCCATGGCTCCAGGTCGATATAAGGCTAAAGCTGCAACGATATCATCAAATGTTGAAACTTGTAATTTTTCTAGAAATTTTCTTATGCCAGGGGACTCAAATTGAAAGATTCCATCTGTTTTTACCTTTTTAAATAAATCTAATGTTTTTTTATCGTCTAGAGGAATATTTGAAAAAGTAATGTTTAATTTTTCTTTTTCTCTTATGTTGGTTAATACTTCTTGTATTAAGGTTAAGTTGGATATACCTAAAAAATCCATTTTTAATAATCCTAATGGTTCTAGATAATTCATAGAATAAGCAGTGGTATAAATACCTCTTGAGTTTTTATATAAGGGAATTGTCTTGTCTATATCGATGGAACTCATGACAATTCCTGAGGCATGAATGCCAATATTTCTAGGAAGTCCTTCTAAATGTTTTGATATATCAAACAATTTTTTATATTTGCTGTTATCACTTACTAATCTATTTAATTTTATATTATTTTTTAAATTTTCATCTATGGATTCTTTTGGTGATAATAACTTCGTTAGGGAGTCTGTATCTGATGGACTTATCTCTAAAATACGTGCTACATCTCTTACCACTTGTTTTGCCGCTAATGTATCAAAGGTAATAATTCCAGCTACTCTTTTACTTCCATACTTTTCTATTACATAGTTAATGATATCTTGTCTTTTTTCACTATCAAAGTCAACATCGATATCGGGCATAGTTATTCTTTCTGGATTCAGGAACCGTTCAAATAATAAGTCATATTTCATTGGATCAATATCAATGATTCCCAAGGTATAACTAACTAAGCTTCCGGCAGCCGAACCACGTCCTGGCCCTACTAAAATATTGTTTTGTTTGGCATATTTTACATAGTCCCAGACAATTAAGAAGTAATTGCAGAAGTCCATTTGCTTTATGATTGATAATTCGTAATCTAATCTTTTTTGATAAAAGTCTGGGACTCTGTTTTGTAATCTTCTATTTAGTCCTTTATTACATAAATATTTTAAGTATTCGTATGCGTCTATATTTTTATCATAGATAGGTAATAAGCCTTTTGTATAAGTTAATTCTACTGTACATTGATCAGCAATTTCTTTGGTTTTTTCTATATCAGATATCGTGGATAGCTCTTCTACTTCTTCTTGAGAAAGTAAATGCTTTCCTATATGAGTACCTAAACAATATTCTCCTAGAACTTTTAAGTCTTTTATCATGTATAAATAGTCTAGGTATTTGTAATCTTCTTTTTCAGAATAAGATACATCATTAATAAAAATTTTGTCTTTTTCCTTTATTTTTTCTCTTTCCTCTACGTTAGTATACCCTATATATTTTTTGGGATAGATGTTATATATTCTTTCATCAAAATTAGAAAAGGGAATAATCAATAATACATCTTCTTTATAATTGATTAAATCTTCTAATTCTATATCTTTCTCTGATTTTAGAGTGGATAATTTTATTAAGTTTTTATAACCATTATTGTTTATGGCATATAGTAATATGCACTTGTTTTCTATGGTTAGTTCTATTCCTATGATAGGTTTTATGTTATTTTTTTTGCATTCTTCGTAAAAATTAGGGACACCAAACATGTTGTTAGTGTCTGTTATAGCTAAAGCTTTGTATCCTAGAGTTTTTGCTTTTGTTACTAATCTTGTTATTTCATTTAGGCTTTGCAAAATAGAATAGCTAGTTTTTACTTGTAAGGGTACGTAATCCATTTGATGTCCTCCTTTCTTTTTATGAAAAAAAGAGATTATTTATATTATAATCTCCACATTAATAAGGCTATGATAATAGCACCAATGGCGATTAAAGATGCTAAAGTAATGATAGGGGCAAATCCTTCACTTTTTACTCCAATATCTGATGTGAACGTTCCTTGGGCCTTTGCTCCTTTTTTCATATATTTGTTGTTAAATTCTGGTGTCTGTAATTTATAGTTTGGTTTTAAATCTACTTTCCCATCTCCTGCCGATGTAATAATTATTTGTGACTTATTTCCTTTTTCGTCTACGAAATCTTCTACAATGCTATTTTTCATTATTTTTCCTCACTTTCTTTCCTATTTATTCTTATTTTCTTCTATTTTCACTAACTAAGGTCATTTCAGTAGTTAGTTGTTTAATTCTTTCAATGATTCGTTTTGCTTTTACTTTTTCTACTCCTTTTGTGGAAATACTAAAATGTTCTTCTAAATCTTTTATTGTTAAGTTAGAAGTAAAGAATGTGGTTAAACCTTCTTGCATTCTGTATTGAAGGATAGTACCTAATACTTCATCTCTACTCCATTCTGTCATTGTTTCGGCTCCAATATCATCAATTAGTAATAATTCAACATTTTTAATTAATTTGAATTTTTCGTTATAGGTTTCAGGATCACTAAATGATTCTTTTAAACTTCTTAAGAATTCTGGATAATAAATAATAGCTATTTTATGTTCCTTTTTAGCAAGTTCATTTAGAGCGGCCGAGATGAGATATGTTTTTCCACAACCAAAGGAGCCATTTAGGTATAAGCCTTTCATTCCACTTCTTGGTTGATAGTTTTCTAAAAAGTTTATTAACCATTTGATAATTTCGAATCGAGCTTTATTTTTAGAATCAATATCTTTCATGCTTGCTTCTTTGATTTCTTTTGGCACTTCTAATAAGTAAATATTATTTTTATATTTGTTTTGTTCATTAAATTCTTTTTGATATTTACATGGAATATAATCAAATACTAAATTGTTGCTTAGAAGTTCAGGATAGAATACATGTCCCTGGTAAGAGTTTTTGCATTCTAACAGGTTTTTGCATTTTTTGCAATGCTCTAACTCTTTTGCAGATTCTTCTAGAGAAGAGGTGTATTTCATGAGATAGGTATCTGGTAAATTTAGAGAAGATGTTAATTTTTTAAATGTAGAATTTTCTTCTAGCGTTTTTTGATAATCTTCTTTTAGTTTTGTTTCATCTAAATGAAAGTTTGTTGTTAACTCTTCTATTTTCCTCATCTCTTACACCTCCTTTTAGTGGTATTTACTTAATAGATTTTCCATTTCATCTTGTTCTTCTTTTGTTGCTTCTTGTGTATCTATTTTTTTATTAAACCAATCTGGAATATGTTCTTCTCTTAATTGTTTGGTATTTATATTACTTGGTATATTTTTTCTATATTTTTTATGCTCTTTTTCTGCTAATCTCATAGCATCATCTACTGTTTCTATCTTATTTCTTTGCCATTGTCCTGCAATGGTTTCTGCTAGATTTCGACTTAATTTATTGTTATTTGTTTTTAGAATATAGTCAATTAATACATTTACTACTCCATAATTTAAACCATATTTTATAATTAAATCTTCTGCTAATTTTAAATCTCTGGTTGTTGGTTCTACCCCATTATTCTTGCTTTTTAATAATTCATAAGGATTAATGCTTTCGAATGTATAAATCATTTTAGCTCTTTTAGAAGTATCTCCTGTTGGTTTTTTTAAATATTCTGGTTGCTTATTATATACAATAGTTGGTAGAAGACCATGATTGTCAAACTGATAGTAATTTCTGCAAGTTTTTCTTAATTCCTCTTTGTTAATTGTTCCTCTTTCTGTTAAACAAATTGGTAAAATATCTTGCATCTTCACAACATCTAATTGATATAAAAATGAAAGTTGAATAATTAATTCTTTTATTTCTTTGGTGAATATTTTACTTTTGTCTAGACTTTTTGGCAGGGAACTTTCTAAAAATTCAAAATCAAAGTTTGTATCAAGATTTAATTTTCTAATGTTAGACTTTCTGATGTCATCATTTACTACATCATAAGAAGTTAATGGTACTGAATGAAAAACATCGGTAAATGATGAAGTAATATCTTCGTAACTAGAGGTATTGATTCTTGGCATTTTAAAATAACTTTTTAATTTTTCATATTCTTTTTTTCCCGTGTTATTGTATAGTACTACATTTAATATGGGATGATTAAAGAAATCACTTGGCTTGATTGGAGAATATAACTGATAAATGTATGTGTTGATATTTTCCTCTTTATAGAAAGTTTTTAGAAGGCCTATGGCTTCTAACTTCTTTCTAGCATCTGCTAGTTCTGGTAGAGATATTTGCATGTTGGTTGATAGATGATGATGGGTATGTTCAGTGCTCATCAATTCTGATTTATCTAAATCAGCCCAAAGCGAAAAATATAGCATTATTGGTAGAGGTCCTATAATTGGTTGGTAAAGAAGTGTTAGAATGGTTCTGTCTTCATTTTCTATGACACTCTTATTAATAACAATATAGGTGTCGGCTGGGGATAAATTTAATTCTTTCATACAACCACTGTCCTCTTAATGATATTTTATAATAAAAGTGTTTAAAAGTAAAGAATAGATGTTAGGAAA
>CACXEZ010000095.1 GCA_902766815.1 uncultured Erysipelotrichaceae bacterium
ATGGCAAAAAATATATCAAGTAAAAAAACAAATTTCGCTAATAACAGACCTAACTGTTTAAAAATTACAAAACATGCACAAAAACCAAACTTACAAAAAGTAACCATCGAATTAGAAAATGGTACAACCAAAAAAGTGAGATTAAGTGCAAGAGAAATCAAAGCTGCAAAAAAAGCTGCGTAAAAAAAATATCCTAGGTAAACCTAAGATATTTTTTTTATGCTACTCTTCTGACAGACATCATAACATCAGAATTAGTCCATGTATTAACATCTGAAACAATAACACCTAAATTTTGATTAATAGCATGCACAATTTGTCCATTTCCAATATAAATAGATGAGTGAGTGACAGCACCACCATGTCCCCACAATATAATATCACCTGGCATAGCATCATGATAACTAATACCAACTCCATCATACGCCTGAGTAGAAGAACTTCTACTAATAGATTTACCAGTCATCGAATATACATATTGAACAAATCCAGAACAATCAAAACCAGTTTGTGGAGAATTGCCACCATAAACATAACGTGATCCAACAAGAGAAGTTGCTAGTGAAACAATATCACCACCTTGGACATTAATGCTAGCATCAGTCGTAATATCACTCCAATAGTCAGAAACTTTTGGTACAACTTTAACAACTTCCTTAACAACTACTTTAAAAATCTTTTCTGCTCTATTACCAACCTTATCCAAAGCAACAACACGAATCGAATACTCTGAAGGAACAGAAGAATCAAATCCATCAGAATAAACCGTATAATAATTAGTTAAACCATCAATAATAGTAGACTCTTCCCTATATTCAATATTTTCATCATTATCAACAACACTACTAATATTATCTATCAAATTAATGCTATTACCCTCATCAATAGTAATAGTATCTTCCTTAAATTCAATAACAGGAGCAACAGTATCAACAACATTTAGCTCAATAGGTACCACCTTAGCAACGCCCTTATATTCAACCTTAACTACAACTTTCTGCTTCCCAACCTTATAAGTATTCAAATCTTTAACAATAGAATATTTATAATCCTTATTATTATTCAAAAAACTTTTCAAATTGATACTATTACCATATTCAAAAATTTTACTACTAATATCAACATCTAAATTATCATATATAACAGACTCTTGATATTTTTTAATAAGAACAAATAAAGTCGTCAAAAGAACGATACACAGGACACCCTTCCTTAGCTTTTTATTTGAATTTCTCTTTTTCATAATAACCTCTTTTCGCAAAATAAAATTTTCTTGCAAGCAGAACCTATTATAGCATATTCGTAAGTGTTTGTCAAAAGCACTGCAGATGTCTAAAAACTAAGGCATTAACAAGCTATCTACTCTCTGATTATAATCGTCGCTATTAACAATATAAGAACCAGCAACAACAATATCAGCATCTCTCACTAAAGAAATAGTAGTATCATTAATTCCACCATCCACTTCAACAAGAATATTTCTATTCCCAATCAACTTCTTAATTTCTTTTATTCTATCGACAGTCTTAGGTATAAATTTTTGCCCCCCATAACCAGGTTCTACACTCATAACAAGAATCATATCAATCATATCCAAATAAATAGATAATTCACGCATATCTGTCATTGGTTTAATCGCCAAACCCACTTTATAACCCATATAATGTATTTTATCAATAATCTGTTCAATATTAGATAAAACTTCCACATGTAAAGTAATAAACTCTATATTCATGTTATAAAATTTTTCAATATATTTTAAAGGATCTGCCACCATCAAATGAACATCTAAAGGTTTAACAGATACCAAATTGATTTCATCTATCTCACTAATATCATTAAATTGCTCATTTGAAACAAATTTTCCATCCATAACATCCACATGAACATAACTAGTATTAGTATAATTTAACTCCTCTACGCCCCTTACCCTATCTTCAATAGACAATATAGAAGTTGAAATCCTCATAACTTACACCTCTCAATAAAAGAACAATAATTAATATATCTACTACCCATGATTTTTCCATTCTCAACTTGTTCTCTAACATAGCATCCATCTTCTTTTAAATGCATACAATCTCTATATTTACAGTAATGTACTCCATCAAACATCTCTTTCATATTATCTCGAATATCAATTCTCTTCATACCCAAAAAATCAATATCAGAAAATCCTGGAGTATCTACAATGTAACCACCATTTATCTCATATAATTGAGTATGCCTAGTGGTATGTTTTCCACGATTTAAAGCAAAAGAAATATCATCAGTCTTAAGCTTTAAACTACTATCCAATCGATTAATTAAACTACTCTTACCACTCCCTGACTGGCCAGCTAAAACAGTAATCTTTCCATGTAATAATTCCAAGATAGCTTCTTTATCCTCATTAATAACAACACTATATCCAACTCTCTTATAATAATCAATATATTCTTGAATATATCCCCTTTCTTCATCATTCAATAAATCCAATTTCGTAAAACAAATAATTGGATCGATATTAGAATAACTAACAATAGTAAGTAATTTATCCAATAAATAAGTATCCAAATCAGGCCTTTTCACACTACTAACAATAATTGCCTGATCAACATTAGCAACACTAGGCCTAACAAGAAAATTTTTTCTCTCCAAAATTTCCAATAAATAATGCTCAGTTTCATCAAAAATAACCCTATCACCAACAAGAGGAACAAGTTTCATTTGACGAAACTTCCCCCTTGCCTTACATAAATAACAATTTTCTCCACTCTTAACCAAATAATCATTACTAATATTTTTAATAATTATTCCTTCCATACTTCCCCCTATTCAGTGTCTTCTTCATTATCACTAGTTTTAGTATAATAACAATTTACCGTTACATCTTTTCCATCAATTTTATAAGAAACAGTTGTTGTTTCAGTAGTATATCCAGCAAACCCAGGACAACTAATCACTCCATTATCACCATTCTTATGAATTTCTGTTCTAGTATTTCCAACAGACTTATTAGTATCACTTTTATCAATATAATTAATAATTAAGTTATAAGTAGTCATATCAACATCAATGGTAACAGTAAATACTACCCCACTAGCAATCTTACCTGTACGATTCTGACTAATAACAGCACTATCCAAATAAGTACTATAATCACTAATAGTATTTCCTTTTCTATCTTTTACGGATAAAGTTAATCCATACTGAGAAGCAAACTCCTCTGCCTTCGCAAGAGTCCAATTTTCAGAACTCATATCAGGATATTCCTCATAAATATCAGGCTTATAAAGAATAATAATATCCCCTTTTTTTAATTCTTGCTTCTCTTCTTCATTATATTTAGGACTTTGATCAATAACAGTACTTTGCTTTCCAATATAATCTTTTGGACTCGATACCTCTTTTTTTTCAACTCGAACATCTAATCCCAAAGATTCTAATTTCTCTTTTACACTATCTATTTTTTGATTTGTGTAATCTTTAAGAATAATTTCAGCAGCACCACTAGATTCAATAATAGTAACAATGCTTCCTTTTTTCTTACTAGATCCTTGTTTAGGATTAGTTCTAATAACAATACCCTCTTCTACATCATTACTTTCTTCCGACTTAATGTCATACTGAAAGCCTTTCTTCTTCAAAAGTGCCTCTGCCTTTTCCGTCGTCATTCCTCTAACATCAGGTACAGCAACAACCTTATAATCATTTCTCTTATTCAAAAAGATCAAAATAGCAATCATAATAACCAAAACAGCAACACCAATAAGTACAAATATTTTAACTTTTTTTCTCTTTTTATCGTCTTTCTTTACCCCTTTAGAGTCAGAATCACTATCATCACGAGGTGGATCCATTAAAGCAGGCTTAACTGAAGATACTGGTGCATCCTTAATAGGAATTGCTCTACTTTCATCTAGTTCACTCTCTGGATACGGAAAATTCCACTTCATTTCATTTTGCTTTTCCGGATCAAGAGCGTGAACAATATCATCATGCATCTCTCGAATTGTATCATATCGATTTTTAGGATTTTTAGCAGTTGCTTTCAAAACAATATTTTCAACACTCTGTGGAATCAAAGGATTTTGTTTTCTAATACTAGGAATTCTTTCTCTCATTTGTTTTAAAGCAATCTCTACAGCATTATCCCCTTTAAAAGGAACACTTCCCGTAAGAAGTTCATACATCAATATACCAGCAGAATAAATATCACTCTTCGTAGTTGCACCTTTACCACTAGCTTGTTCTGGCGGCAAATAATGAACACTTCCCATCACAGAATTTGTCTGTGTAAGTTGCGTGGCATTCATAGACATAGCAATTCCAAAATCAGTAATTTTAATAATTCCATTATCCAATATCATAATATTTTGAGGTTTAATATCTCTATGAATGATATAAGCATCATGTGCCTGAGTTAATCCATCCGTAAGCTGTGACATAATATCAAGAACTTCAGCAACCGTCAGAGCTCCACGTTTCTGTACTAACTGTTTTAAAGTTTTTCCATCAATATACTCCATAACAATATAATGCTGTCCATCTTCTTCCCCAACATCAAAAACTTCTACGATATTAGGATGGGATAAGTCAGAAACACTTTTAGCTTCCCTTTGAAACCTACGAATAAATTTTTCATCATTTTCTAAATCTCCACGTAAAACTTTAATTGCAACATCTCTATCTAGTATTGTATCATGAGCCAAATAAACATTCGCCATTCCCCCTTCGCCAATCGACTTAAGAATTTCGTATCGTTCATTAATTTTTTGACCCTTAGATAACATTACAAATCACCGCTTTCGTTATTCAAATAAGCCACACTGATGTTATCGTTACCGCCTCTTGCATTAGCTTTATTAATTAATTTTCTAACAGTTTCTTCTGCAGACTTACCTTCCGACAAAACCTTCTCTATTTGATCTTCTGATATCATATTAGTAAGTCCATCACTGCAAAGTAAAATTCCCCCAATATTTGGTTCAACATCAAAAATATCGATTTCAATAGGATTATTAGCACCTAAAGCCCTCATTAAAACATTCTTTCGAGGATGATACTTAGCTTCTTCCGCAGTAAGTTCTCCAGTCGATACAAGTAAATTAACCAAAGTATGATCTTTAGTTACTTTAGTAAGTTTATGATTTTTAATTACAAATCCAGAACTATCTCCAATATTACCATAAAGTAAATAGTCTTTAGTTTGAATTGCACACACAAAAGTAGTCCCCATCCCCTTACTATCAGGATTTTCCTTTGTATAATCAAAAATCTTATGATTCATCTCTGTAACAATATTACGAAGAAACTCAATAGCATGCTCTTTATCACCCAAAGTAGACAAACTATAAAATTCTTCAGTTAAATGATTAATAACAATAGCGCTAGCCACTTCTCCAGCCTTATGTCCTCCCATTCCATCAGCAACAGCTAATAAATATTCACCATGTTCATTACTTAAAATAATGACACTATCTTCATTATGTTCACGAATCTTACCCGTATCAGTTAAATAAAAAGTTTGCATTACATTCCTCCTTTTTGGTTGGCTCTTAATTGACCACAAGCAGCGTCAACCTTACCACCAAATTCTCTTCTAACTGTCACACCTATATTATTCTTCTTTAGTATATCATAAAATCTCATAATTTGACCATTTTTTGATCGTTTAAAAGAAATATTTTCAGTTTCATTATAAGGAATCAAATTAACATAGCAATTAATTCCTTGAAGTAAATGAGAAAGCTCTATAGCACAAGAATCCATATCATTAATAGAATCTAACATAATATATTCCATTGTAACACGACGATTCGTTTTCTCAATATATTTTTTTACAACATTCATTAAATCACTTAAAGGATAGACACAAGCAATTGGCATTATCTTTCTTCTAATTTCATCATTAGGAGCATGCAAGCTAATAGCTAAATTAACTTGCCCTTCTTCATTCATAAATCTTTCAATACCAGGAACAAGACCACACGTAGACACTGTAATATGTCTACTTCCTAATGCTATTCCCTTAGGTTCATTCAAAATACGAATAAAACGCATAACATTATCATAATTATCCATCGGTTCGCCAATCCCCATCACTACTACATGAGTAATTCTTCTACCAATATCTTTTTCAATAAACAATATCTGTTGAATCATTTCGTAAGCCACTAAATTACGTACTTTTTTAAGTCTACCACTTTCACAAAACTTACATCCCATATTACAACCAACTTGACTAGATACACAAACACTAAGACCATAATCGTGATACATCAAAACTGTTTCAATTCTTTCACCATCATTCATTTCAAACAAATATTTAGCCACATCTTTATCTTCTTGCTTTAAAATAAATCTAATCCTATAAAAATCAAAATGATCCTTAAGATACTCTTGCATCTTTTTTCCAATATTATTCATCATAAAAGGATCATCAACATGCTTCTTATATAAAAAATCGTAAATCTGTACCGCTCTAAACTTCTTATCCCCAATAGAAACAAAATAATTTTCTAATTCTTTCAAAGTAAAATCATATATATTCCTCATCACAATCACTACACCCATCAATATATTTTTTCAGTAAAAAGATAAAACAAAAGAAAATTAACAACAACAAAAAGAAAGAAAGAACTAATCACAAATATTTTCGTATTTTTTCTATGCAAGAAAAATCGATTCATAATAAGGAAATACCCAAAAAAGAAAAAAGTAATAATCAAATTAATATAATTTTTCCCAAATATCATATCCCTAGTCTTACCAATAAAAACACTTTTATTAAGTATTTCTACATAATGAACTTTATTTCTTTTAGCACAATATATAACCAAAAAAACATCACATATAAACAATAAAGAATACACAATAGCAGTCTTATGAAAAGATTTAAATAAAAAATTTTTCTCATTAGTATTCTGTATTTTCTCTACTTTTTTTGTTCCTCTTTTCACTAAAAACACCATACTTTCTTATACATAAGTATACCATATCAAGACCATTTTGACAAAGAAAAAAAACACTAAAATAAATTAGTGTTAAATGTGCCCTAATCACAATATCACTCATGATCAACTTGAAGGGCTGTAATAGCAACCACTCCTACAATATCCTGAACACTACATCCACGAGATAAATCATTAACAGGTGCAAAAATACCCTGACAAATAGGTCCATAAGCTTCTGCTTTAGCAAGCCTTTGAACTAGCTTATATCCTATATTCCCAGCATCCAAATCTGGAAATACTAATACATTAGCTCTACCAGCTACCTTACTATCTGGAGCCTTAGATGCTGCTACACTAGGAACAATAGCAGCATCTAATTGTAATTCACCATCAATCTCATACTGTGGAAATTGTTCCTGAGCTAATCTTGTAGCCTCCACAACCTTATCAATATCACTATGTTTAGCACTCCCCTTAGTAGAATGAGATAACATTGCTACTACAGCATGCTGATTCAACAGAAGTTCAAAAGAAGCAGCACTAATTCCAGCTATTTCTGAAAGTTCATAAGAATCTGGATTTTGAACTAAGCCACAATCAGAAAACAAAAATGCACCTTCAGTTCCATATTCACAGCCAGGAACAACCATTAAAAAGAAAGAAGATACTAACTTTACATCCTTCTTAGTTTTCAAAATTTGTAAAGCAGGTCGAAGAGTATTAGAAGTCGAATGACATGCACCTGAAACAACACCATCAGCATAACCTTCCTTTACCAACATACAAGCATAATACATATAATCACTCAAAAGTAAATTTCTAGCTTCTTCTAAAGTCATTCCTTTTTCACGCCTAAGTTCGTAAAGTGACTTTACAAAATCATCTGTCAAATTGGAATTGGCCGGATCAATAATCTCAGCTTCACGAATGTCAAATCCCTTTGCCATATTCTCTATCTCTTTCTCACCACCAATCAGAATAATTTTAGCGATCCCTTCATTTAAAATAATCGAAGCTGCTTCTAAAACACGCACATCCATCGTTTCAGGAAGAACAATCACCTTCTGATTCATTTTAGCTCTTAATTTTATTTGTTCAATTACTTTTCCCATCATTCATCACCTACAAAAATTATAGCAACTGGAAAAAAAACAAGCAACAAAATTAACCTAAATTGACAGCAATTTACAAATTTAATAAACTGCCCTTAACTACAAGCTGCTTATCAGGATAAATCAAACTACAAGTAACAAGAAATAAAGTATTCTCATAATATTCGACATCCATAACACCAGTTTTTTCAATAAAATAAATATCATCTATCACATACACCAAACTTTTATCATAAATAACTAATTCTACTACGTCACCATAATCAAGTAAAGATAAATCATTAAAATAACTATTCCAAGAGTACCCAGAATGACCTGCTATAAAAAATAAATTTTGAAATATATTAGATGCCTCTAACAACTCCACATTTTGATCAACCTGATTATAAATACTCCCTATCGAATAAATATTCCCATCAAAATCTATCTTAGAAATTTTTAACATCCCAATAGGTGCCTCTTTCTTCTCTTTACCTAAAATATCATCATTTAAAATAAAATGAAATTTAAAACTTAACAAATTATAGAAATGATTCTTTGAAACTAAATTTCCATCTCTAATAAGAAAAAAGAAAAAAATTCCCCCACAAGACAATATCAAAATTAAAATCTTTTTCACATCTTATCACCTACTTATATTATTCGCTTTCAAAGTGATAAAATCCTTCATAATTTCACAAACAAAAAAGAGCTAATAAAATAATAATATTCCATCAACTTAAAATTACCATACTTTTACCCTATCCTTAGGACTTCGATACATATCACTCCAAAAAGGAATATAATACACTTCATAAAACTTATCCAAAGAAGATAAAACCGCATTGACACGATACTTATTCGGAGAATGAGTATCAGTTAATAAAAGTAATTTCATATAATGTTCATCTTCCTCACTAGCCCATAAAGCAGCAAAACTAGCAAACATTTTCTTAAACTCATCCTGACTAGCTCCACGTTTTTCAGCAATACCCACTATAGCATTCAAAGCCCCCAAATCAGCTATATTCTCATTAACAGTTCTCTCCCCGTCAATATGTCTACCATTTAAAACTTCATACTCTGAATAATAATCACTAACTTCCTTCTGTAATTTCAAAAATAATTCTCTGTCTTTATCTGTCCACCAATCAACATAATTACCATCTTGATCAAATTTAGAACCATTCCCATCAAATCCATGAGTAATTTCATGGGCCAAAATCATCCCAATAGACCCTAACTTCGAAAATTCATCATTATCCTGAATTAAGTATAGAAAAGCACTAGGAATAATAACAGAATTATTTTGTGGTCTATAATATGCATTAACAACACTATCAGCCATTACTCTAGAATCATTAGAATTATGTAATCTCTCCAATTCCTTTTTCCACATTAATTGTTGAAAACTAATAATATTATAAATAAGTCCATCTCTAGAAAAAACTACCTCATCACCTATACCATCATATTTAAAATCACCAATAACAATATCCATATCTTGTAACTTTACAATAGCTTTTTCTATAGTTTCTTCACAAAGCCAAGTATTATTCTTTAACATATCTCGATAAACATCTTTTATTTCTAAAAATAATCGATTTAAATATAACCTATCCTCATCCCTCATTACTTCACGAGCAAAAACTTCATCTATTTCAGAAGAAAATATACTACTAACAATACTTCTAGCCTTCTCCTCATCACTTTCATTCTTTATATTACCAACAATTGCTTGATTTAGACGAATAACAATATCCTCATAATCACTATCCAAATAGTCAGCATAACTACTCAGTACTTGCATCAAACAATAATATTTCCAAACATCTAAATGCTCATCAGTCATATATTCATTCAAAAAACGGATCTGTCCCTCATCTACTACACTATAACTATCATTTACCTCCCCTAATCTATCCACCAAATAATTAGTTAGTTCTAAATGAGAATAATCGCTCGCTAAAGTTTGCAAATCAATCATATGATAATAATTTGAAACATCTTCCAAACATTCAAAAGATAAAGAATATCTCCCAAGTTCTTCATAAAAAGATATTAACTGGTTAGTAAGTCCGGAAGACTCTTTTTTATCATATCCATATAATTGAAAGATCTGATTCATAGCTCTCTTAATATAAGCCTTATATCCCATATAATCATCTTTAACAAAAATATAAGTACCACTACCAAAAGCCAATGTAATTGGATAAAAATAAACAATATTCTTCTTATGATCCAAATAATCCTTCTCAATAACTAAATTACTAAATATATTAACCCCCAAATCTTTCTCTATTTTTATCCCATTTTTTTGAAATTCTGAAATATCCTGACTATTCATCATCTCATCTATATATTCTGTTAAAGGTCCCAATCCAACCTCTTTCCTTTGACTAAAATCAAGAGCATTCTGATAAACAATTTTCATATTATCTCTAGTCATATCACTAAGATGGTGAGTATTCCCCATTAATATATCTTGAACAATTTGATCTACCTTTAAATCAGCCTTATCTTGGCTAATAGTAAAATAACTCCATTGATGCTTACCATCCCCTAAATGGTTAACCTTTAAAGTATCATAATTGACATACTCATAATAATCGTTTACTTCCCTTTCCTTAAAATAAAGAAAAGAAAGAATCACTACCAACATAATCAAAAATAAAGCTTTATACCATTTCTTCTTCACTATATCACACCCAACCTAAAATAATACTTTTTCTGTTTGATATCTCTTAACAATATAAAAAATAACTAAAACAACATAGATAAAAGATGAAAATAATACTATAAAAATTGTCATACTATCATAAGTGCCAGAAAAAATATCCATAAGCACTTGAGTATAATTAAAAATAGGAATCAAATAATATAATTTAGAAATAGATACATGGAACATCGAAATAAACATAGGAATAATGGTTAACATATTCAAAAATGAACTAACAGATTGTGCTTCCTTATAACTGTGAGCATTACTAGTAAGAGCAATACTCAAACCAGCAATAAAGAAAGATGCTAAAATAACAATCAAAATAGATAAAGAAATACTAACCAAACTTACCTGAAATGAAATTTTACGAAAAACATCATAAGATCTAGTAGCAATCCATAAACTACCAACCGCCAAAAGAAGTCCTAAAACCGATGAGAGAACTCCCATAAAAACAGTAGCTAAATACTTACCCAAAATTAACTCTTTCGTTTTAATAGGAAATGTTAAAATAGTTTCTAAAGTTCCATTCTCTTTCTCCACCGCACTAGCTGCTGTAGCCATATTAGTAGTTGCCATAACAATCGCCATTACAATATACGTAAATGCTAATGAAAACATTAAAGATAACAAGAAATTCTCCCCCTCTAAATGAATCATTTCATAAGAGAAATTATCATAAATCTCTTCTACATCTATATCTTCCCCAATCAATTTTAAATCGCCCAAGTAACGATTATAATTCGTCAAATAGCTTTCAATATAACTGCTAACATACATTCCATCTTCAGAGTCTTCATTGACATAAACAAAATATTTGTTCTTATCTTCATCATAATCAATATATCCTAAAATCTCTCCATTCGCATAAGCCACTTCCATATCTTTTTTATTTTTATAATAAAAAGTTCTTAAATTAACCTCATCCAAAATGCCAATCTCAATACTATTAGCCTCATAATCAATACCAATCTGATAAACATTTTGTTCTGATTCCATACTATAAACTTCTGCATATAAAAAAATAATAGCAGGAATAAAAAAAGGAAAAATAAACAAAGTTATAATAGTTTTTTTATCCCTAAAAATAGATCTTAATTCTTTACAGAAAGTAATAAAAATATTAGTCATCTAAACCACTTCCTTGATTTAATACAAAAAAAGCATCTCTCAAATTATCGGTTTTAGTGTCCCTTTTTATTTCATCACTCGTACCATAAATAATTACTTTACCATGATTCATCATTAGGATTTTATCACAAAGTAAATCAGCTTCCTCCATATAATGTGTAGAATACAAAATACATTTTCCACGTTCTTTCTCAGAACGAATAAAATCAATAATTACCTTACTAGAAATAACATCAAGTCCACTAGTAGCCTCATCTAATATATAATAATCTGGATCATGAACCAAACACCTAGCAATACTAACCCTTTGGTATTGCCCAGTAGACAAACTATCAATCCTCTGATGCATAAAACCCTTCATATCAAACCTATCTACTATCTCATCAATCCTCTTAGAAAGAATTCCTTTTTCAACCCCATAATATTCTCCACACATTTTAAGCAACTCCATAGGAGATAAATCTTTATATAATTTTGTATTACCAGATAAATAAGCAATCCTTCTTTTGATATCAATTCCCTTATCCTGATAAGAAAGACCATCTATCAAAATACTCCCCTCAGTAGGTTCCATAATTCCTGCAATCATTCTAAGAAGAGTCGTTTTCCCAGCACCATTGGGTCCAATAATTCCTAAAATTTCTCCCATTTTAGCTTCAAAACTAATATCATCATCCGC
The DNA here is from genome assembly GCA_902766815.1 of uncultured Erysipelotrichaceae bacterium. The sequence goes on from CACXEZ010000095.1 coordinate 12,562, forward strand.
ATAAAAAGAAATTTTTATACCCTTATCAACTTTCTTCATAAAAGACTTTTTAACATGTTGAACCTCTAACATAAACACCTCTCCTCACTTAAAAAAAATAAAACCAATCATACTAATACTAAAAATAAGAACCAATATACCAAAAATAACAAGAAAAACATTTTCAACAAAACCTGCATTAAAACTCTTTTTATCTTCCACTACCGACACAACAGGACTATTAAAAATACCATCATCCGAAAGACCATAATGAATCAAACAATCTTTAATCAACCCTTTAGGAACAGTTGCCACATAACAAAGATCAACATCAAAATAATTAATACCTTCAAGTTCTACATTACTAAACAAAGTATAACCATCCTGTTCTAGATGAATAATATCATCCTTACTCAAGAACCTTTGCACAACGTTTGACAATACCTCTTTTTCTCCATTAAAAAAATCGTGAGTAATTTTATAACCATTACTAGTCATAACTAACTTCGACACAAATATATTTACCTCTTGTTCATTTCTATGAATAGCATAAAGAAGATATTCCTGATTATCATAGCGAAATCCTCCTAATATCAATGCCATCATCTTTATATGATCGCTTACATCAATAAGTTCCTTCATCCTATATCACCTACCATAATAGTAACACAAAAAAAAGAAAAAAGATACATTATTTCCTAATATATAGGACAAAATATATCTA
>CACXEZ010000096.1 GCA_902766815.1 uncultured Erysipelotrichaceae bacterium
ACCATTATGTACTGCAAAAGTGTGACCAATAAAATCAGGATAAATAGTTGAACGACGAGACCAAGTTTTAATAACTTCTTTTTTTCCAGATTCATTTAATAATTGAACCTTCTTAAGTAAACTACTATCTACAAAAGGTCCTTTTTTCAAACTTCTTGCCATATCTTTTTCATCCTTTCTTTATTATTTATTCTTACGACGAGATACAATGTACTTATCAGATTGTTTTTTATTTTTTCTTGTTTTATATCCAAGAGCAGGTTTACCCCAAGGAGTCATAGGACCACTTCTACCGATAGGAGCACGTCCTTCTCCACCACCATGTGGGTGATCATTAGGGTTCATAACAGATCCACGTACTGTAGGTCTAATACCCATATGTCTCTTACGACCAGCTTTACCAACCTTAACAAGACCATAATCTTCATTTCCAACTACACCAATAGTTGCTCTACAAGTTCCTAATATCTTTCTAGTTTCACCGCTAGCAAGTCTAATAAGAACATATTTATCTTCTCTACCCATTATTTGAGCACTATTTCCAGCAGAACGAGCAAGTTGTCCACCCTTACCAGGTTTTAATTCAATATTATGAATTACAGTACCAACAGGAATGTTTATAATTGGCATTGTATTACCAACTCTAACATCTACTCTCTCTCCACTTTCAACTATATCTCCAACTTTTAAATCTTTTGGAGCTAAAATATATGATTTAACACCATCTTTATAATTAATCAAAGCAATATTAGCAGATCTATTTGGATCATATTCAATACTAGCTACTACTGCAGTAATACCATCTTTAACTCTCTTAAAATCAACTAAACGGTATTTTCTCTTTTCACCACCACCGCGATGTCTAGTAGTTATTCTACCAAAATTATTACGGCCGTTAGTTTTTGTACTCTTTGTAACAACTAAACTTTTAAGAGGTGAAGAAGAATTTTCTTTATTACCCTTAGCAGCTTTTAATTCAGTATTCTCTAAATAGCTCTTTTGTCTTTGACCATTAGTATTTGGTTTTATATTTCTAATTGCCATTTTAATCCTCCTTTAATTAGTCGAAACTAATAGTACTTCCTTCAGCTAATTTAACAATAGCCTTCTTATACTTGTTAGTCATACCTGTATATCTTCCTACTCTTCTTTTCTTAGGATGATTATTTACAGTATTAATTTTTTCTACTTTAACATTGAATGCTTTTTCAATAGCTTGCTTAATTTGAACTTTATTAGCACGATGATCTACCTTAAAAGCATATTTACCTTCTTGTTCCATCATAGCTGTTTTTTCAGTTATTATAGGTGCAATAATAATATCATAATTATTCATTAACCAAGCACCTCCTCTAATTTATTTAAAGCTTTTTCTGTAATTAACATCTTATCGCATGATACTACATCTAAAGTATTAACTTCTTCTGGAAGAACAACTTTAACTCTAGCTAAATTTCTACTAGCTAAACATACATTATCAGTAAGTTCTTCAACTACTACTAATACTTTCTTATCATTAAGACTTAACTTATCTAAAGTATTTATCATTTCTTTAGTCTTATTACTTTCAAATAATAAACTATCAATTACTACTAATTCATTATCTTTAGCTTTATAAGATAAAGCAGATAACAATGCTAATCTTCTTTCTTTCTTATTTTGTTTCTTAGAATAATCTCTTGGAGTAGGTCCAAAAACTATTCCGCCACCACGCCATTGAGTAGCTCTAATACTACCTTGACGAGCATTACCAGTTCCTTTTTGCTTCCATGGCTTTCTTCCACCACCACGAACTTCACTTCTATTCTTAGTATCAGCTGTTCCTTGTCTTAAACTAGCTTGCGCTAATACTATAGCATTTTTAAGTACCAAATCATTTGGTTCTTTTCCGAAAACATTATCACTTAATTTAATATCCTTAACCTTTTCACCTTTAAGATTTAACATCTCTATCTTAGACATATTATTTCCTCCTTATCATCACAATCAATTTAAAAAGCAATATAAATATTATTCACTAACTTCGTCTTGTGATGATTCTTCTTCAGTATTTTCTTCTACCTTTTCTTCTACTACTTCTTCAGTCTTAGCTTCAACATCTTCAGCCTTAACCTCTTCAGTAGTATCCTCAACCTCGTATGCTACTAAATCAAGTTTCTCATTAATAACACCAGGATTCTTAACAGCAGATTTAATTAATACTAAAGATTTCTTTGGTCCAGGAACATTTCCCTTAATTAAGATAATATTGTTTTCTAAATCAATTTGGATAACTTCAAGGTTTTGAACAGTAACTTGTTCATTACCCATATGCCCAGGCATTTTCTTACCTGGTATAACACGCATTGGTAACAATGTACCCATAGAACCTACAACACGATGACTCTGACTACCATGTCCCATTGGTCCACGTGATTGATTCCATCTTTTAATTACACCTTGTGTACCTTTACCTTTAGAAGTGCCGGTTACATCAACCATCTCTCCCTCTGTAAATACACTAGCATTAAGTTCTTGACCTAAGCTATAATTACTAACATCAACACCTCTAATTTCTTTTAAGAAGCGCTTAGGTGTAGTGTTAGCTTTCTTTAAATGACCCATTTCAGGTTTATTAGAATGTTTTTCTGTAGTAGTAACACTAGCTAACTGAATAGCATCATAACCATCAGTAGCAACAGTCTTAATTTGACTAACTACATTAGGCTCTACTAGAACTACAGTAACAGGAACTAACTTACCATTTTTTGCAAAAACTTGAGTCATTCCGATCTTACGACCTAAGATTCCTTTCATTTCTATCCTCCTATAATTTTATTTGTATATCAACACCACTAGGTAAATCTAAGTGACTTAAAGCATCAACTGTTTCTTTACTTGGGTTATTAATATCAATTAATCTCTTGTGAGTTCTTCTCTCAAATTGTTCTCTTGAGTCCTTATACTTATGAACAGCTCTTAATATAGTATACTTTTTAACTTCAGTAGGAAGTGGAATAGGTCCACTAACTTCTCCACCAGTTCTCTTAACTACTTCTACTATTTTGATAGCAGCCATATCAACTAAACTATGTTCATAAGACTTAAGTTTAATTCTCACCTTTGTGTTTGCCATTTTGTTCCTCCCTTCGCCTATATCTATGTATAGACTTGCTCCGTAACAAATTACCTGATATCCCTTATCTTTAAAGAACAACTTATCCGGGCGTATCAGCAACTTCGCACATCCAAGCCAAATCACACAATTAAGATTATACATGATAATCCTATGAAAATCAAGCAAAAATAACACTTTTTTTAACTTTTTTTATAATAATTTAAAAAGGTAGATAATTTTTATTAATTATCTACCCTTTCTATCTAATAATCTTTATAATACTTTATTTCATAATCATAGATATTAGTAACATCCTCTAAATACATAATAACTTTTTTTTGAGACTCTCCAACTTTCAATTCCTTATCTAATCCAAAAGGTATCTTAACTCGATTTTCCCCATTTTCATTGAAAACAGTTAATACATACATCTCTTTATTCATATCACTTTTGCTTACATTTTTTATATCAAACTCTATTATACAATAATGTCTAAACATAAATATTTGCATATTTGATACTTCAAGTTGCTTAGTTACATGTTTTTCTTTAACCTTAGAAGAATTATTAATTTTCATATTATCATCAATAATAAAATTATCATTTTCAGAAATTTCAATATTATCAAAATATACATCTGGTTGTTTTTCCAAATAATTAACCTGTTTTTTTGTTAAATAATTATAAAATTCATATTTATATTCCTTCTTTTTATTAAATAATAATACAAACAATATAATTACTAATACCAAAATCACTAATATAAGTAATAGTATTTTAATTTTTTTCTTATCATTCATAATATATCACCTAAGCAGTTCTATGAGAATAATATGGTACGTCTAAATACCTTCCATATGTTCCCCAATAATTTCTCATTCTAAATCCAGAATCATTATTTCCAAGCCATGTACCAGTCATAATTTTTTGAGAGTCAGAAATTAATGTCCCATGTCCACTAGTAATAAATCCTAATCTTCCACCTTTTAAATATGTATAACAGTTATGACTCGTAGACGTGCATTCTTGTGAATGCCTGATAGAATAACCAATAGAACTATTTAAAATAACATCGGTATATCTATTAACAGTCAGTTTTGAATTTATTGTAGTAGAATCAGAATTCATCCAAATTGCATCATGACTACAACCTGTAGTAGTACTAGTATCACCACCAACTACTACAACCTCAGAATAATCTTCTCCAACTCCTGCCGTATCCTCTAAAGTTACAGTCCCCTCATTATTTATACCATGGCATCCACCATAAACATATGTACTAGTATATCTTCCTCCCTCAATTAACTGATATCCAGTACTATCATGATCACCTTTTATGTTCGCAACAGAACTAGCACTACCAAGCTGTAATCCATCTCCATATCTGCTACGTAACACTCCTTTAGTCATATTAAGAGTAGCACTCTCTGAATTATTATTTCCAAGCATAACCGCTGCTCCATATGGGCTCTCTTCATTACATAATATAAATCCACCAGTCATACTCATAGTACTACCAGTACCCAAAAATCTAAATCCATAAGCTATAGTATTAATTGTGCCACCCGACATCGAAACAGAAGTATTAGAAACATGAGCAAATCTACTACCAGCTGTTGTCTGAGTAAATGTTCCACTCCAAACATATATCTTTCCAGAACCAGATATAACCGCCCACTTTGTAACGTTAACAGTAGGATTATCAGTAAATGAAACAGTACCATTACTAGATAAAGAGATTAAAGAAGATTCATTATTACCAACAGTAGTATTACTAAGAGTCCCACTACCTTTGATATATAATATAGTCCTATTACTTAAAGCAATTGGACTATTAGCATTTTCTAATGTCAATGTTTTACTATTTAACTTCAAATCAACTTGGTTACCTTTATTAAAAGCAACAGTACCATCCTCAGTTTTATTATCTAATACAGTTATAGTACAATTACTACTACCACATTGTGAATAAGCAGTTCCCAAATTATCACTATAAGTACAATCACTATTATTAGCATTGCAAACAGCACCACTAGTAGTAGTAGAATAATATGCTAATGCCCAATAAGCGTATAATTTTAATTCATAATAATCAGTTTTTTCTGTTGCAGAATTTTTAAGTACACTATAACTATAAGTACTGCTTGAAGAAAAACATGGTTGCGCTGCATCACTAGAACTACACCACGCGCTCTCAGTAGGGACAAAATGATTTAACTTCTTTATATTGAAAGAAGATAAAGCTTTATTATCATTAGAAGTATAATTATCAAAATAAGCATTAGTTCCTCCTGTTGTTATAAAACCATCAGATGTTGTACTATAACCAGTTGTTAAAATAGAACCACCATTGACATTATAATAAACACGTATAGGTTTAGCTGCCGCAGTAGCTGTTATCTTTCCTGCACTTGCTACCTTTAATGTTGTACTTGCCGTTGTCGCACTTGTTATTGTATTTGATGTAGTAGATGATGTC
>CACXEZ010000097.1 GCA_902766815.1 uncultured Erysipelotrichaceae bacterium
ACGTTTGTAGTTTTAGCTTATAAAGAAAGTAAATACTTAGAGAGTTGTGTTAAGTCTGTTGTAAATCAGACTTATCATAGTAAGGTTATTATTGCTACTACTACTGATAATGATTATATTAGGGGAATTGCTAAAAAGTATCATTTGGATGTTGTAGTGGGAAACCATACTTCTATTGGAGGAGATTTTGATTTTGCTGTTAATAGTGGTAATACAGAACTTGTCACTGTGGCTCATCAGGATGATATATATGATTCTACTTATGCTGAACAAATAGTTAAAAAGTATCAAAAATATCCTAATGCAATTATTTTATTTACTGATTATTATGAGATTAGAGGTAAAGATAAGGTTACTACTAATGCTAATCTTAAGATTAAAAGAATGTTGTTGTTTCCCTTGAGATGGAATTTTTTAGGTAATTTTAAATTTTTTAAAAGATGGGTAATTCGACTTGGTAATGGTATTTGTTGTCCTGCTGTTACTTTTGTAAAGAGTCATTGTCCAAAGGAAATTTTTACTTCTGATTATCAGTGTGATGTTGATTGGTTTGCTTGGGAAAAATTAAGTAAATCAAAAGGAACATTTATTTACATAAAAAACAAATTAATGGGGCATAGAATTTCTTTAGAGTCTACTACTACTGATATTATTCGGCAAGGGATTAGAACTCGTGAAGATTATGATATGTATTTAAAATTTTGGCCTAAATGGATGGCTAAAATGATTAATTATTTTTATAAGAATAGTGAAAAGTCTAATGAAATAGGTGATAAAAATGGATAGAAATGTAAAAAGTTTTAGTAATAAAACCATTAGATTTTTTTTTCATTTTTTTCATGTAAAGGCAACTGATAAGACAGAGTATTTATGTGTACAGATATTTAACTTTTGTATAGTTGGTGTGATTGCAACATTAATTGATTTTATCTTTATGTATATATTTAAAGATATTTGTCATTTTTCTTTAATTTTGGCTAATACATTATCTTTTGTTATTTCTGTTATGTATAATTATTGGGTTAGTGTTACATTTGTTTTTCATATTGATGAAGGTAAAAGTAGAAAGAAAAATTTTTTGTTATTTATTTCTTTTAGTGTTATTGGACTTGTTCTTAATGATATTATTGTATGGGTTATAACTGATAAGTTAAAAGTTTATTATTTGATTTCTAAAGTTATGGCTACTTTAGTTGTTATGGTCTTTAATTTTATTACTAGGAAGAAATTTTTAGAGTAGGAGAGATGTTTGTGAAAATATTGGTTACTGGGGGTACTGGTTATATTGGTAGTCATACATGTGTAGAATTATTAAATAATAATTATGAAGTAGTAATTATAGATAATTTAATAAATTCTAAAAGTGATATGGTAGATAAGATAAAGAAAATTACTAATAAAGATGTAACTTTTTATAAAGGAAATGTTCAAGATGAAGAATTATTAATAAAGATATTTAAGGAACATGCTATTGATGTGGTTATTCATTTTGCTGGATTAAAGGCAGTTGGAGAGAGTGTTCAAAAACCTTTGGAATATTATCAAAATAATTTAGATAGTACATTAGTATTATTAAAAACTATGAAAAGATTTCATGTAAAGAAAATTATATTCTCAAGTAGTGCAACTGTATATGGGGCTAATTCAAATGTTCCATTTAAAGAAGATTATGAAGTAGGTGGAACTACCAATCCTTATGGAACTAGCAAATTATTTATAGAGCATATTTTGAAAGATTTAAGTGCTGCTGATGGTGAATTTGGAATTGTTATTTTGCGATATTTCAATCCTATTGGTGCTCATAGGAGTGGTTTGATTGGTGATAATCCTAATGGGGTACCTAATAATTTGATGCCCTATATTTGTAAGGTTGCTATAGGGGATCTTCCTTGTTTAAATGTATTTGGTAATGATTATCCGACAAAAGATGGAACTGGAATAAGAGATTATATTCATGTGGTTGATTTAGCGAATGGTCATGTGAAGGCTATTGATAAAGTTTTATCTGATAAGGGGGTACATGTCTATAATTTAGGTACTGGTATGGGATATAGTGTTTTAGAGATAGTTAATGCTTTTGAAAAAGAAAATCATATAAAGGTTCCTTATGTTATACAAGAAAGACGAGAAGGAGATATTACGGAGTGTTATGCAGATATAAGTAAAGCTAGAGATGAGTTAGGATTTAAGCCTCGATATGGTATTGAAGATATGGTTAGGGATAGTTATCAGTTTTATAAGAATCATATACAAGAAAAGTAGCTTTTAAAGAATTGATTTATTTTATTTGAATCCAGTATTATTATTTGGTATAATAAATTTAACTTGGAAAGATGTGATTAATATGAAGAATGTATTTATTATAGGAGCTCGTGGATATCATGCTTCTTATGGAGGATGGGAAACTTTTGTTAGTAATTTGGTTGATCATTATAAAGATAAGAATGTTAAGTTTTATATTAGTATGTATACGGATGATAAAAATGAGAATATTAGAAATATTAATGATAATATTATGGTATTTCCTATTTATGTTAAGAATAAAGGAAGTGCAACTATGTTCTTTTATTCTATTAAGGCTTTTAAATACTGTATAAAATATGTTGAAGAGAACCATATAAAAGCAAGTTATTTGTATGTGTTGGGGTTAAAATTATTTCATTATTTATGGCTTTATGAAAATAGATTAAAAGCATTGAATGTTACTACTTTAGTTAATCCTGATGGGTTAGAGCATGAGCGTAGTAAGTGGAGTTATCCAGTTAAGAAGTTTTTTTTACTTAGTGAAAGGCTTATGTTAAAGCATACGGATATGATTATTTGTGATGCTAAAGGGATTAAGAAATATGTGGATAATAAGTATCCTCAGTTGAGTAATAGAACTAAGTATATTGCTTATGGTAGTGAAAGTTATGATTTTTCTTTGATAGATGAGAAAAAAGTTTTAAAAGAGTATGGTTTGAATAAGGGTAATTATTGTTTGATGGTAGGTAGATGTGTACCTGAGAATAATTATGAGCTAGTAATAGAGGAGTTTATGAATAGTAATATTCAAAAAGACTTAATTGTTATTACTAATCTATCTAGAAGTAGTTATTATCAAGAATTAATTGATAAAACTAATTGTATTCAGGATAAAAGAATTCGTTTTATTGATGGGGTATATGATAAAGAAAAATTGGCAGTGATTCGTAAAAATGCTTATCTTTATATTCATGGACATTCTGTGGGAGGAACGAATCCTAGTTTGATTGAGGCTCTTAGTTTAACAGATTTGAATCTTTTATACGATGTTTGTTTTAATCATGATGTTGGTGAATATGCTTGTCTTTATTTCAAGGAAAAGGGAAGCTTAGTAACATTATTAAATGATCAAAAATTTCTTGATCATAAGAGGAAAATGTTGGGAAAAGAGGCTAAAGAGATTGTAGAACGGAATTTTACTTGGGATAAGATTGTTAGTCAGTATCAAAAAATATTTCAGTAAAGGAGTAATTTATGGATAAACAAAAAAAGAGGAAAAGTTTTTTGTATGTACATCTGTTTTCAAAAATTGAGAAATTGTTGTATTTAACTAAAAAAGCTATTTATTTTGCATGGTATCGACATCATTTTTTGATTCCACCTAGGGTGATGATTAAATATATTCGTTCTTTTATGGTTGCTTTAAAAAGGGGAAATACCACTTCTAATTTATATACTAATCAATCTTCTTATTTAAAGTGGTTTGATAGTCAGAAAGAAAAAATAAAACCAAAGAAATTTAAGTATCAACCTCTATTTAGTTTTATTATTCCTACTTATAATGTTTCAAGAGAATTACTTAGTGAGTGTTTGGATAGTATTCTTGATCAGAGTTATGAGAACTTTGAGATATGTATTGCAGATGATCATTCTAGTTTAGAGGAAACAATTCTTACTTTAAAAGATTATGAGAAAAGGGATAAGAGAATTCATGTTACTTATAGAAGTGAAAATGGTATGATCAGTGAAGCTAGTAATACGGCCATTAGCATGGCAAAGGGAGAATTTATTGTACTAGTTGATAATGATGATGTCATAGAGCGCGATAGTTTGTATTATATAACGGAGGTATTAAATCAGGATAAGACGATTGATTTTGTTTATAGTGATGAAGATAAGATTGATTTTAAGGGTAAGTATATGGAACCTCATTTTAAGCCCGATTACTCTCCAGATACTTTGATGGGAGTTAATTATATTTGTCATTTATCTTGTGTTAGGAAGAGTTTGATAGATAAGGTAGGTGGATTTAGAAAAGAATATGATGGTAGTCAAGATTATGACTTGTTTCTTAGAATTGTGGAAGTGACTGACAAAATTTATCATATTGAGAGAGTTTTGTATCATTGGAGGCAGACAGCCACTTCTACCGCTGGTTATTTAGGTAATAAAAGTTATGCTTATGAGGCTGGTAAGCGTGCTATTGGTGATGCTTTAAAGAGAAGAGGATTAAAAGGGGAAGTTAGGGATAATCCTAGAGTTAGTACTTATTTGGTGAAGTATTATCATCATAATCCAATGGTAAGTATTATTATTCCAATGAAAGATCAAGCTAAAGTTAGTAAGAGATGTTTTGATAGTTTGTATGAAAAAATGAATTATCAAAATTTTGAGGTTATTGTTGTGGATAATGGCAGTGTAGAGAAGGAAACGAGAGAATTGTTAGATGATTATTCTAGTCGTCACGATAATTTTACTGTGATAAGGATTGATTCAGAGTTTAATTATTCTTATTTAAATAATGAGGCTGTAAAGGCTGCTCAAGGGGAATATTTATTATTTTTAAATAATGATACAGAAGTGATTCAAGAGGATTTTTTGGATTATATGGTTGGATATGGTAGTCTTTCTCATGTGGGATGTGTTGGGATAAAATTACTTTATCCTGATAAATTGGTTCAGCATGCAGGAGTAGTACTTGGCTTTGGTGGTGTTGCTGGACATATTTATGTTGCTAATAGTTATTATGATAATGGATTGTTTGGAAGATTAGTGATGCCATATAATTATACGGCTGTTACAGCGGCATGTTTATTGGTTAAGAAAGAGAAGTTTTTGAGTGTTTCAGGATTTGATGAAAAACTGAAAGTGGCTTTAAATGATGTGGATTTGAATTTAAAATTATTAGAACAAGGGTATTATAATGTTTGTTTATCTAATGTTGAAATGATACATTATGAAAGTAAAAGTAGAGGCTATGAAGCTAGTCGGGAAAAACATGAGAGATTTTTAAAAGAACAAGAATATATGAAAAAGAAGTGGGGAAAGGTGTTAGATAGAGATCGATATTTTAGTAAAAATAATTTTTAATGTTTTATGGTAGTTTTTTCCATTTTGAATGAAATGAGAATATTTTATTTTAAATGGGAAAAACTACGGGTGTAAAAGGAATATGATGGTGAAGTATATGAGAAAAAAGAGATTTAATTTATCAAAGAAGAAAATTGTATATATCATTATTTTGACAATGATACTTTTTGTTCTTTTTTTTCTTTTGTGGTATCAAAAAACGGATAAATATGCTATAGTTAAAGCTCGAAGCTATAAGTTTAATATTAATCTTGTTAAAGATAGATATCATGATTTTGTTTCGGCGGTCGATCAGGCTATTATCTATGAGAAGGATGATGATGAATATAGAGCTGTTGCTAGTATTCATGGAGAGATAGAGTTGAGGTTAGATCCTAATTATGAGATAGTAGATGAATATTATAAAATATTGGATAGTGATTATTATGTTTCTTATCAGATGGTAAGGAAAATAGATAAATTAACTGAAGTGAGGGAAGAATATAAGTATTATTCTCATTATGTTGCTTTTAATGAGAGTATTGTTTTGAAGGATAAAGCGAAGCTTTATGTTAATGTGGATAGTTATTATGAGGTATTGGGGGGGATTTATCCTATTATTGTTAAGGATAATGATAGATATGGAATTGAGTATAATCATGGTTTAGTTTATGTTAATAAAGAAGATGTTTCGGAGATCGTTGAGGCAGATAATACTAGTGATGAAGTTGCGAATGGTGTGGGTGTCTTGAATTATCACTATACAGTTAGTTCTTCAAATGAGAATGGAGAGTTAGATGAGTGTAGGCAATCGATTTGTATTACGGATACTATGTTTGATAGTCATATTGATTATTTGAAAGAAAATGGTTATTATGGGGCATCTATTCGTGATTTGGAATTGTTTATTGATGGGAAAGTTAGATTACCTAAGAAAAGCGTTGTGATTACGATCGATGATGGCTGGTATGTATCTAGAAGTATTAATATTTTAGAAAAGTATCAAATGTTAGGTTCTTTGTTTTTGATTGGTAGTTTGGCTAGTCCTTTAGATTATCAATCTGATTATTTAGAAGTTCATTCTCATTCTTGGAATATGCATACGTTAGGACAATGTCCTAGTAGTGTAGGTAGAGGTGGGATTCTTTGTTTAGATGAGCAAACTATTTTGGATGATTTAAGAAAAAGTCGAGAGAGTTTAGATGATACAACTTATTTTTGTTATCCATTTTA
>CACXEZ010000098.1 GCA_902766815.1 uncultured Erysipelotrichaceae bacterium
ACAATAAAAATAGATTAGATATCTAACCTATTTAATACAAAACATCCTTTAAATAAAGTCCCTCAGGATTAGCTGTCTTACCAGCCATAGTTCTATCCTCACTCTTTAATATTTCAATAATTTCTTCACTTCTTCTTTTACCTTCACCAATTTCTATTAAAGTACCAACAATATTTCTGACCATATATCTTAAAAAGCCAGTACCAATAAACACCAGTGTAATCTCATTAACATCCTTTAAATCTCGAATCATATTAGTTTGTGATAAAGTTCTAACATAATCATCTTTTTCTTCATCAACCTTTGTAAAAGCCTTAAAACTATGTGTTCCTTCCAAATATTTCATCGCTCTCTGCATTTCTGCAACATCTAACTTCTTATTATGCTGATAAACATATTTTCTCTCTAAAGGATTATATTCACCCATATTAATTAAATATACATATTCTTTTCCAGTAGCATCAAATCTAGCATGAAAATTATCCGAAACACTCTCCAATGTTTTAATATGAATATCTTCTGGTAACATAGAATTCATACTATGTAATAATTTATCACAATCAAGCTCTACCTCTAAATCAAAATGAGCTTTCTGATTCATCGCATGAACTCCTGCATCTGTCCTACCAGATGCCACTACACTAACATCCTTATCCCCATTTAATTTTTTTAAAACACTTTCCAACTCTCCTTGTACGGTCCTATCCCTAGGTTGCCTCTGATATCCTTTAAAATCACTACCATCATAAGAAAATGTCATAAAATATCTCATTATATATACTACCTCTTTCCAAGAAAACCCCATTTATACTTAACACAAGTATATCTTTTTTTTTAAACTTTTTCAACTACATTTTCATCATTTTATCGACAACATTAGATAAATGAATTCCATGTGATCCCTTAACCAAGACAATATCATGACTATCTAAACAATTATTCAAAAAAGAATAACTATCACTTTCTTTACCAAAATGAATTACTTTATCTTTACTCATACCAAGTTCTATCACTCTAATATCTATTTGTTTAGAAAATTCCCCTATAGTGATTAATATATCAACTTCACTATTTATAACAATATCTCCCAAACTTCTATGCAAAGAAGAAGAATACTCACCTAATTCTAGCATATCCCCCAAAATAGCTATTCTTCTTTTATCCTTAACATGACCAAGTAATTCCACAGAAGCCTTCATAGAATCAAAATTAGCATTATAAGTATCATCAATAATAGTAATACCACTCTTACTTATTTTTCTCTCTAACCTATGACTACTTAACTTAAAGTCTTTAATACCTCTTTTGATACTTTCATCACTAATACCTAAAATATTTCCAACAGCATAAGCAACCAATGAATTATAAATAAAAGCCTTACCACCAACATTAACCTGAATATCACAACTAATATCTTCTATATTAAACTTACTTTCAAAAGCATCTTCCTGAATATTAATAGCCCTATAGTCACTCTTTTGATCAATAGATACAGTTTTTACATCATAAACCTGACCTAATTCTTTTTCTACCCAACAAAGCATATCATTATCTACATTAATAACAACATCCTTACCATTCATACCTTCTAATATTTCTAACTTAGCCTTCAAAATATTTTCTCTACTCCCTAAATTACCAATATGAGCAGTTCCAACATTCGTAATCACAGAAATAGTTGGTTTGGCAATATCACTTAATAATGCTATTTCCCTTAGGTGATTCATTCCCATTTCAACAACCAATACTTCCTCATCTTTATGACTCAAAATAGTTAATGGTACTCCAATATGGTTATTATAATTACCTTCCGTTTTATGAACCCTATACTTTGTACTAATCACACTAGCTATCATATCTTTGGTACTAGTCTTCCCTACGCTCCCCGTAACCGCCACCACGGGAATATTCATAAGACTCCTTTTATATTTAGCAAGACTCTGTAAACACACCAAAGTATCATCAACTACTACAACAGCACAGTCCAAATAATTAGCATCTACTTCTTTATCAATAACACAAACACTAGCTCCCTTATCTATTGCATCCTGATAATAATCACTACCATTCGCTCTCTCACCACAAAGTCCAATATATACATCATTTTTTTCGATAACTCTAGTATCTGTAACAACTCTACCTAACTTTAAATCCTCATTCCCACATAAAATTGTACCATTACATAAGCGTACAATATCCTTAACATATAAGTCATACATATACTTCATCTCCTATTATATAATACCCAATCTATCTTTCTCTTCCTTTGATAAACTATCTAATATCTCTTTAATAACCACTCTCTCATCAAAAGGATATCGAACCCCTTCTATCTCTTGATAATCTTCATGCCCCTTTCCTAAGATCAGAACAATATCTCCATCATGTGCATTAACAATACTATATCGAATAGCCTCTCTTCTATCAGGAATAATGACATACTTACCATCTGTCTTCTTCATACCAATCAATATATCTTCTATAATCTTATTATTATCCTCATATCTAGGATTATCAGCCGTTAATACACTTAAATCAGCATACTTACCACTAACCTCTCCACAATCAAATCTTCTTTGAGGACTACGATTACCTCCACATCCAAACACTGTAACAATTCGCTTTGGATGACTCTCTTTCATAGTAACCAAAACATTCTCCATCGCAATACCCTGATAAGCATAATCAATAAGTACATGAAATTTACTAGATACATTAACAGGTTCTAATCTCCCCTTAACAGAAACATTAACAAGACTTTTTTTAATATCCTCTACATCAACCCCCAACATAGAACTAACAACAATAGCCGCCAAAGCATTATATGCCGTAAAAGCTCCCGGTATACTTACCTTAAAACTATCCTTAATCTTGCCATCAGTCTCCATCACAATACCAATAAAACTAGACTCCAACATATTCTTACTACCAACTAACTTATAATCAGCCTTACTATCATACCCATAAGTAGTAATATCCCCACTACAATTCTTACTCATATACTCATAATATTCACTATCTAAATTAAAAATACCATGCTTACATTGCTTAAATAACAAACCCTTACAATACTTATAATCATCAAAATCAGGATGCTCATCATCACCAACATGATCTAAACTAAGATTAGTAAATACCGCATAATCAAATATAACATTACTCCATCTCTTTAACTTTAAAGATTGACTAGATATTTCCATAACCAAATACTTAACACCATGATCAAGCATTTCCCTCATATATTTAAAAACATCATAACTCTCAGGAGAAGTATTCATCGTATGATAAAACTTATCTTGATAAAATACACCCATTGTACCAATCAAACCACATGAAATACCACTATCCTCTAAAATCTTCTTAACCATAGTAGAAGTAGTAGTTTTCCCCTTAGTACCAGTAATCGCAACAACAGTCATTTCCTCATCCGGATATCTAAATAAAGTCCTAGATAACTTAGATAAATCAGTTCTAGTATCTTCTAATTGAATCACTGTAGCATCATCATCTACCTCTATCTCATTCTCTACAATAAAACATTTACATCCATTCTCTATTGCCTTATCAACATAATCATGCCCATCAACACGAAATCCCCTTAACGCAACAAAAGCTGTATTTTCATTAACCTTTCTAGAATCATACGCAATATCAGAAAGCTCTAAATCTAAATCACCTTTCACTAATTTATAATCTACATCTTTAAGTAGTTCTCTTAATTTCATTATCATCACCTCTAATTTTCCTTACTATATTCTATACTTATGTAATCTTTTTTATAAGTATTATTTTTTCAATCACGCTAATAATTTACATCTAACACAATACTTAACAAAATTAAGATTTATAATTAACTTTATTATACTATAAAATAAAAATAAATTTAATAAAAATAAGTACAAATTTCAAAAATTAAAGTATAATAAAGAACAAAGGAGCGATACATCATGAATCATTATCTATTAAACAGTGAAAAAAACAGAATAAATATATTATTAGATGCTATAGAAAACAATTTATATCAAATTAACACTCTCTTCCTAAAAGAACAATTTACGAATCTTATTAGAGACAATAAAGATGCCTCAATAGAAGATATATTAAATAATTTATTAGAAAATTTAAACAAAGAAATGACCCCCCTACTAGACAACAACCTAACTTTAGGCACACAATTTGGAATCAAAAATAATTATTTTGAAATAGAATCATATGGCGGATACTATTTATCTAAAAATAATCTATATAACATCAACATAGATACCTTATTCTCCTTTGACTCCATTAGTAAAATAATAACATCTATCATAACCATGTACCAAGTAAGAAATAAAATATTTACCCTAGACACAACTATCAGCCAATATAACAACAACTATAACCTAGACGCACCAATCAAATCCATCTTAAAATTTACAGCCCATATCAAAACAAAACAAAGAATTGATAACCTATCTAAAGAAGAAACTATTTCTCTATTAAAAGAATGTAAAGAAAATCTTATAGATAAGCAACAATATAAAAATTATTATAAATATAACGATATTGGTTATATGATATTAAGACAAATCATTCCAAACTTCTTAAGTGAATTAGACAGTTTATTACTCAACATTGATAATAAAAACCTAACTTACAAAAATAAAGTTTCCAACATAACAGGTGGAAAAATTGGTGAAGAAAACATAACACCAGATCCAAAAGGAAGAGAAATAACTTTTCCAGGACATACAGGATTATATGGAAATATTACTGGATTATTAAATTTATTTTCTAAAATAACAGAAACCAGCTCTATCCTAACAGAAGAAGAAAAAAATATATTACTAAAACAACCCTATCAAGATCCAATTGTTTATAACCTAGATGGCACCCCAAAAATAGCCAGAAGTAATAATCCAGAATATATTACAAAAGTAGCAGGACTATTCAGAATGCCCTATGGAACCAAACCACCTTACAACAAACCAACAGACTTTAACGTATCAAATAGCACCACAAGAAATGTTAAAGCAAGTGCTGGAACCTGTGGAAGTTGGGTTACAAACGATAACCTATCTTTCGAAAATATGTTTGGCAGTTATACAGCAGGCATCCTTACTAATCCTTATTCATTTGTAGAAAACAAAAAATACCCAAATAAAATAAATAAACTACCAAATACACCCCTAGAAGTAAACGAAAAAGGAGTCATCATCAACTATCTAAAAACACTAAATAAATATAAAGAAATTCTAACTAACTATGCTATCTTACTAGAATTAATAACAGAATATATAAAACAAGAACATAAAGAACAATTATTACCAAAAAAATTAGTAAAAAAAATAATTTAAGTTGAATTCCCCTTAAATTATTTTTTATTTATTTTCTTACTCATCCAATTCCTTCCATCTACTATTCTACTAACCAACATAGAAGAAGCATCATCACCAACAACATTTAAAACAGTAGCAGGTGCATCAATAATTGTAGCAATCATAGTAAGAATTGGCAAAGCTCCCATAGGATAACCTAAGATACTAATAATTAAAGTCTCAGAAATAGTACCTCCTCCAATAGGGACTGCTGTAATTAACAAATTAGCAAGTAATGCCACCACTAATATTTTACCAAATCCAAATATTCCACTTATATTAGTATCAAATAAACATACTAAAAACATAATCTTAAAAACACTACCAATAATAGAACCATCCTTATGAAAACTAGTTCCCATAGGAATAACTGTTTCAGCAATATCATCAGATACACCTATATTTTTAGATGTCTCTACATTAACAGGAATACACGCTGCAGATGAACAAGTAGATAATGCTGTCAAAGTAGCAGGAATAATGTTTTTCCAAAAAGATTGAACTCCTCTTTTACCTCCTGCAATATAAGCATAAATCGTATATACCACAAAATAGAACAAAATTGCTACTACTGTATAAATAATAAACGTTTTAAGATATCCTACCGCTATACTAGCCCCATAAGTACCAACCAAAGCAGCAAAATAAGCACCTATACCAATTGGAGCATAATACATAATAAGTTCCACAAACTTCATAACAACTTCTTGAAAACCAATCAACACATTGATAACAACCTCTCCTTTATCACCAGCTTTACGAATACAAATACCAAACAAAATCGAAAATAAAACTAACGCGATAATATGCTCTTTAGACAATAATTCACCAAAATCATTAACCGTAATAGCTTGAACAGTTCTATCAAGTAAGTTTAATTCTAACTTCTCACTTTTAGTATCTAAAGTTAAAGAATCAATAATCTTTGCACCATCACTTCCCTTTACCAAAGGCATAAAATAAGTACTACCAATTCCAATCAATACAGCAACCAAAGAAGTAACAACAAACACAAAAACAATAGACCACATAATCTTACTTAATCTCTTTGGTTCCTTCATCTTAGCAATAGAAGTAGTAATAGTCAAAAAAACAAGTGGAACAATAACAACAAATAACAAATTCAAGAAAATTTCTCCAAAAGGAGATAACACCTTAGCATCTTCCCCAAATACAATTCCTACCACTGCTCCAATAATAATAGATAGAATTAAAATTAAACTCCCCTTATAATTTTTCCATAATTTTTTCATTATATTTTTTCCTCCTCTTACTAATATTATAATAAATTAAATTATTTTTACCACCACCACTTTTCCACAGAATAAAAAGTTACCTCCCACTAAATACCCAAGATATGATATACTAATAAAAAGGAATGTGATACAATGAAAAAAATTATTAAAATGAATGACAACAACAATTACCTATCATTAGGAAACTTCTGTCGCCTTGTCAAAGAAATATCCCCAAATAAATCCATTGCAAACCAAACAGATATCTTTTGTACCATTTTTGAATTAGAAAGTAGCAATGACTCCACAGTCAATAACTACTGTCTAGGATATAGACCAATAGGAAAACAATATAAGGAAATAATAAAAAAGAAAAAAGATAATTATCAAAAAGATAAAAATATAATGTTAAACATAATAATGAATATAAACTCTATCATAAATGGATTTTATTATAGCAACAAAAACAATACAATAGATACAATCAATAAAAGTAAAAACATGAAACAATTATGCATAAATCTTTATAACATTGCCAAAAATGATACCAATATTAATAGTATCTATACAAATAAAATATCTACCTATTTAGAAAAAAACAATTTATATGAATGTATCAGCGAATTAATATTCTATATCATACTAGAACACAAACAACCAATTTACTTAGAAAATATCATTAAAACTACAATAGAAGAATTAATCAATGATACAAACATTTCTCTAAATGATCTAGCAAGTTTCTTAAAGTTACAAATGATAGAAGGAAATAACTATATCTATTCTCTAAAGAAACTAGCTAAAGAAAAAAACGCCTACGCCACATTCGAATTAGGACGCTTAGAATATTTAGGAAGAATCAATGGTACAAAAAGATACCAAAAAAGTTATGAATATTTCAAAACAGCAGCAGATTCAAAGCACCCAAGAGCTAATTATTTTATCGCAAAAATGCTATTAAAAGAAAATATAGGTACCAAATCAAGAGAAGACATAAATATCGCCCTAGAATACGCCTTAACCTCTAAAAATCTAGGTAATATTGCCGCAAACAACCTAATAGGTTTAATTTACCTAAATTATAAAAACAATCCAAAAGAAGCCATAAAACATTTTGAAATAGCAAGTCAAAATAACTATCCATACGCTTATAATAATTTAGGAAAATTAAAAGAAAAAGAAAAAAAATATCAAGAAGCTTTTAACTATTATTTAAAAAGTGCTGAATTAGAAGAAAGCTGGGCCTGCAACAAAGTCGCCGAATACTATAGACAAGGAATAGGTACCACAAAAAACTTAAACAAAGCATTTCATTACTACAATCTATCACTAGAAAGCACCAACAATACTAGTTGGCCAAAATATAACCTAGCAACGTATTTTTATTTAAACGGAAACTACGAAATAAACTTAGAAAAAGATGAGAACAAAGCCATAACACTCTTAGAAGAATCAGCCTCATCCAACAATATTAAAGCCATAACATTTTTAATAGAATATTACACAAAAAAATACTTTAAAGAAAGAAACAAAGTCATAAAAGAAAAAGTAAATAAATATATAAAATTATTAGAAAAACATCCAAATTATAATCACTCCTATAAAACACTAATTGAAAAATATATAAAAGAATTAAAAGAAAAAGAAGAAATAGATAAAAATCTAGATTCTATAATAAATAGTGTAAGTGAATAAAAATCACTTACACTATTTTTATTAGTCATTAATCAATCAATTTCTTTTCTTACTACATTCCTATTTATTAAAATAACTATAAATCCTATAATTTCATATACAAAGATTGCTACAAAATTCATAATTATACACATAGCAAGTTCATATCTATCTACATCAAATATAAAATATGGATACTTATCTCCACCAAGAAATAAACCACCACTCATTTTATATATTATTACACTAAATCCATAAATAAAAACAGCAAAAAAATATAAAAATAAGTCACTATAATCTAATACATTTTTTCTTCCATTAATAATACAATCTACTGTCACTAATAAAGGAGTAAAAATATGAACAAAACACGAAGCCATAAAATGTCCATCATAAGCATGTACTTGTCCAGTTGGAACCAAAAGAAAATTGTATATTATAAATGTAGGAACTAATAATACCAATACTAATCCTTTAAATTTAAAATATTTTCTATTTTTTTTAAAATCGCTGTGTTCAAGAATTTGACTGATTAATTATATTCTGCATATGCAACCATTGGATCGATTGGCATATCAATTTTACATATATTCAT
>CACXEZ010000099.1 GCA_902766815.1 uncultured Erysipelotrichaceae bacterium
AGTAATTGAAATAGCTCTACTATTAACACTAGGTATTTTATTTCTTAGTGTTTCTGCAGGACATTCTTTTAAAATACCTTTACCAGTAATAAATATAATTACTCCAACTAGTAATACAACTAAAGAAGCAACTATATAGCTATTTATTCCCATAGCAGGAGCTCCATTTGGTATTTCAAAGAATGACATTTGTAAATTCATAAATACTTTACCTATAAAGAAATATCCTAATATTAATCCTGCAATTGATGCAAATACTCCAATATAAAATCCATATCCAATATAATGGAATAATATTTTATTATTACTAAATCCTAATGCTTTTAATGTACCAATTTGTACTCTTTGTTTTTTAACAACTCTTGTCATTGTAGTAATTACTGAAAGTAATGCAATGAATAAGAAAATACCTGAGAAAACTCCAACATAAGTTTTTCCTTCATCAATTTCTCCTTGATATGCTGAATATGATGCAGTGTCTTCAATCTTGATAATTGCTTTGGCATTTTCAATGTTATCTTCTATATCATTTTTTACATTAACTACATTTTTCTTTTTATTTACATCTACCATAATACTATTAAATGGAATGTATTTTTTATAGTCAAAATCTGGCATTACCATATCAAATATTTCTACATCATCTATTCCTGCTTCTTTCATAGCAAGTGACTTAATATATTCCTCTGTAATTTCATTAACAGACATATAAGCAAAACCAAATTCTTTTCTATCAGGATATAATTCTGATGTATCTCTAACATCATATAGATGGTCTGGGATATTAACTAGTCCTAATACTTTTTCTTGTAATTCCATGCTCTCATATTTTACAAGAATAGTATCTCCTACTTTTATATTATTTTCTAATGCATAAAAATTATCTAACCAAACACCTGATTTATTAACATCAAATTCTTCTCCATCAAATACATAAAACTTAGATATATTATTTGATTCAATACAGTTTAATAATAATGTTTTATTTGAATCTGTTGTTGCAGTAATAGATAATTTTAATTCTGCATCTTTAACATTATCTAATTTTTTAATTTTATCTAAATCATCATGATTTAAATAACCCATTACATTTAAATCTTGTAAATTATTTTCAGAGTAAAACTTATTTGCGGTTTTAGTCATACCATCCATATATGCTTCTATTCCAGAATAAGCCATTACTCCAATCATTATCATTAAAAATATTGTTATGAATTGAGATAGATTTTTACGTATATCTCGAAACATTTTTCTAATTAACATATTACCACTTAACCTCATCTATTTCTTTTGGATGGCTATTAATAATATTTTCTTCTACTTTTCCATTTTTAACTCTAATTACACGATCAGCAATATCAGCAAATAAAGCATTATGAGTAACAATAATAACTGTTGTATCATCATCACATTGTTCTTTCAATATTTTTAATACTTCTACTCCTGTTTTAGAGTCTAGGGCACCAGTTGGTTCATCACAAAGAAGTACTTTTGGATTTTTCATAATTGCACGGGCAATTGATACTCTTTGTTGTTCTCCTCCAGATAACTCTTGTGGAAACTTATTTGCGTGTTTTCCTAGTCCCACGCTTTTTAATACTTCTTTAGCATCTTTACTAGTATTAGTAACATCTTTAATTAAGTTAACATTTTCTTCTACTGTTAGAGTTGGCATTATATTATAAAACTGAAATATAAATCCTACTTCATTAGCTCTATATCTAGTTAATTCTTTATCAGAATATTTACTTATTTCATTATCTCCGATAAATATAGAACCAGATGTTGGTTTATCCATACCTCCTAATAAATTTAATAATGTTGACTTACCTGCTCCGGATGGTCCTAGTATTACAACAAATTCTCCTTGATCAATACTTAAATCCACTCCATCTAGTGCATTAAATTTTTGTTCACCTATTACATAGGTCTTTTTTATATTTTTTAGTTCAATAAAACTTTTCATTTAATCCCTCTTTCTAAATATGAAATTCTTTTCACATTTAGATTATATGTTCATTATTTTAATAAGTCAACAAAAATATGAAATTTATTTCACTTTTTGTAAAATATATGTTATAATATGCACATAGGAAGTGAAAATATGCTTGAAACTATAAGAGAACCAAAACAAAAAAGAGCTATTGAAAAGAAAGATAAATTAATAGAGGTTGGATTCAACCTAATATGTGAAAAAGGATACCATAATATTAATACTGCAGAAATTGCAAAAGCTGCAGGAGTATCTACTGGTATAGTTTACCAATACTTTAATGATAAATATGATATTTTAATTGAAGGCTTAAATAGATATGGAGAAGATATTTTCTTCCCTATGTTAAAGAAAGATAGTTTTAATCTAAATAAAGATAACTTTGATAATACAATAAGAGATATGATAAAAAAATATATAAGTAATCATAAAGTATCAAATATAGCTCATGAAGAAATAATGTCTATGGTTCATTCAGATAAAAATGTTGCAAAGTTCTATTATGATCGAGAACTTGAGATGACTAATACAGTTAAAGATATTTTAATTGAAAATGGTTTTGTTGATGAAAATTTAAATGAAAAAGTCCATATAATGATTGGTTTAATAGATAATCTATGTCATGAAGTTACATACCATAAACATAACAATATGAATTATGAAGTAATGACTGAATTAGTAATCAATAATATCGATAATTTATTCAATAACAAATAAAAATAGTCTTTCGACTATTTTTTTTATTTAATTTGTTTTAAGTTTTTATTATTAGTACTTGTAACTATTTTCTTACCGGTTTTTTCTTCAATTTGTTCTTTCGTATTTTTAGCAATAGTACCACCTTCTAAAACAGAATTCTTAGCATTTTCCTTATTTTTTTCTTCATTAGATTTAGATATTTCTGTTGAGGTAACTTCTGCAAGCATATTTAATACTAGCTCCATATTTGTCATATTATCTCTTAAATTTTCTTTAGTTAAACCTTTATAGTTTTTATATTCCTTTGTAGTATAACCACTCCATGTTTTTGTAAGTAAATCAGTTAAATCAGCGTATTCCCTACTACTTTTTATACCATTATTTTTTAATTCATCAGTAAACTCATGTCTTGCATCAATAGCTTTTAATCTTTGATTAATCCAATCATCAGAATAACCCTTTCTTCGATAAGCTTCCAATGCCCTATTTATTGTGATTTCTGGATCATATTCTTCATCTATTCTTTCTTTTCCTAAATGAGCTAACCATTGTTTAATAGGTTCTGCTTTTTTAGATGGAATAGACTCTATAAGTCTAAACATTCCTTCAATATCAACAACATCAGTATTGTAATATTTACCATCTCTAGAT
>CACXEZ010000100.1 GCA_902766815.1 uncultured Erysipelotrichaceae bacterium
AAAAAAAAGACAATTTTTAACTAATAGATAACCCACTTTCTATAAAATTGTTACTACGAAAATTGTTATTACTCAGCCATAAATAATTAAATAATTATATTTAATGATACAAATATATTATTTTGTGGTAAAATGAATGCGTGAGATACGACTACCTTATTTTTTTAATATAAATAATATACCGATGAAAAATAATATACTAATAACTAATAATGAAAGAATATTAACAAATCCATCTTTTACTAAAACTTGTATTCTTACACTACCTAATTGATGTTCTTTTAGTTCTCTATTTTTTTCTTTAGAAATATTCCTTAAATTCTTACATGTTTTATTAATTTCTTCCCCAATTTGAGAAATACTTCTTTCATCATTTAAATACTTTTTAGATTGCTCTACTAATATCATTTTAGAATCCATATCCAAATTACTAGATAAAGTATTTAACATAAAACTAATCTTATTTTCTTTACTAGCATTTAATACTTGAAGCATATTTTGAATATTCGAATTTAGTTCAGGATAAGTATTTGCAATCATTTTTATAGAAAAATCTAAATTAAATCTCATGTCTGGTTTAATCATTTGATAAGAAAGATATTTTCCAAATATAGTTATAATATCTTGTTTTTTAATAGATCTATTTCTAAATTATTATCTATAATATAATTATTAATTACAGGTAATAAACCTGGATGTAATAGTATTAACCTATCAAAAGATTCATTATTAACTTGTCTTCCAATTCTTTCTATTTGATCTATTTCTTTTTGTAATAAATCAGAATCATCAGTAGGTATATTTTTAGGTTTATTAGGATATTTATATAACTTAAATATACCTTGTTTTTCTAATTTCTTTATTTCATCATAAATATTATCAATATGTTCTTCATTTATGATAGGAACATTTACATCAGATACTACTTCATCAAATCCTGTATGAATATCTTTAAATGTTTCATCATCAACCATATAAATAGTAGAATCTTTATTGAATGCTTTATCAAATACTCCAGGAACTCTTTCTATGAGTTCATAAGGCACTGTTTCCTCATTTCTTGAAATTGTTAAAAGAGAATCATTAAAAATATGATTTGAAAATAATATTGCTATACCTTTATTTTTCGTAGCATATACATAATTTCCATGAGTAGATCCATGAATACGCAATTCTTTTAAATTAGGAATTTGACTTCCATGATATATTAATCCCATTAGACACCTTCCTCTTTTTCAATAATACTTTCATCAATATCTTTTATAAATCTATAAATCTTAAACGTTCTGAATATCTTAATAATACACAATTGTTATAGTTATATTCACTCCTAATATTTAAATTAATACTACCTTTACTATTCCATTTTACCATAAAATCTTATTAATTTTAACCTAGATCAACAACATTTATTCTTTGGTTGTCTTATAGTTATCATTTAAAATCGCACTTTCCTTATAAAAAAGCTTCATCATAATGACAAAGTTTCATAACATAATTAAAAATCACAAGATTTAGGTGTTCTAGGATACGGAATAACATCTCTTATATTCTCAACACCAGTTAAATAAATAATTAATCTTTCAAAGCCCATTCCAAATCCAGAATGATAACATCCACCAAACTTCCTCAAATTTAAATACCATTCCATGCCATCCATAGGCATATTCAATTCTTTCATTCTATGAACTAACTTATCATAATCCTCTTCTCTCTGACTTCCACCCATAAGTTCTCCAGCACCAGGAACCTCTAAATCAACAGCAGCAACCGTCTTACCATCATCATTCTGTTTCATATAAAATGCCTTAATATCTTTAGGCCAATTATAAATAAATACAGGACCATTAAAATACTCAGTAATATATTTCTCATGCTCTTTCGCAATATCTTCCCCATATTCAGGAACAAATTCCCATTTTACCTTAGCTTCTTTTAAAATACTTATCACTTCTTCATGAGTAATTCTAGTAAACTTACTATTGATAAGTTTGGTAAGCTTATCCTTAAGTCCCTTTTCTACAAACTTATCAAAAAACTCTATTTCTTGAGAACATTTTTCTAATACATAACTAACAATATATTTAAGCATATCCTCCATAACATCCATATCCACCTCTAAATCACAAAAAGCAATCTCAGGTTCAATCATCCAAAATTCATTAGCATGTGTCTTAGTATTAGAATTCTCAGCCCTAAATGTAGGTCCAAAAGTATAAGTTTTCTTATAAGCAAGAGCAAAAGTTTCAGCCTCTAATTGCCCAGATACAGTTAAAGAAGTTTGCTTTCCAAAAAAATCTCTATCATACTCTACCTTACCACTCTCTGCTATCTTATTCAAATCAAGAGTGGTAACCTGAAACATCTCTCCCGCTCCCTCACAATCACTAGCCGTAATCAAAGGAGCATGGAAATAAACATATCCCCTATCTTGAAAATACGTATGAATCGCATGAGCAGCAACACTTCTCACTCTAAATACTGCCTGAAACAAATTTGTTCTAGGTCTAAGATATGCCTGTTCTCTCAAAAACTCTCTCGTATGTCTTTTAGGTTGAATAGGATAATCATCTGGACAATCTCCCTCTAGCTTAAAACTCTCCAAAAATAACTCAAACTTCTGTCCTTCCTTAGGTGACTCTACTAAAGCACCCTCTATCGTCAAAGCACTACCTATCTTAATCTTAGTAATTTCCTCAAAACAATCTAAACTATCATCATATACAACTTGTAAATGTTGAAAACAAGTACCATCACTTAAATCAATAAAACCAAAATGAGCTTGCTTTCTATGATTTCTTACCCAACCCTGTATATTAATCTTTTTACCAATATAATCTTTCTCATATAACTCTCTAATATCCATAAATTTTCACCTCTAAACATTATTATACACTAATTAAAGAAAAAATAATAAACATTTTCTGCTTATTATCTCATTTTCTTTACAATTAAACTAACATATCTTTTTACATCTTTAATAAGTTTAGCATATAAATTAGGATAATGTCTAATTTCATTAATAATATCAATATCATCCTTAGAAATAGCTCCAATATATTCACTACCATCTTCTGTAACAACAGGAACTTCCCTTCCTAACAAATAATCAGTAGTAGTTTCAAATATATCAGCAAGTATACAAAATGTTTCTAAACTAGGTGTTCTAGTCCCATTTTCATAACCACAAATACTTACCTTTGTTACTCCAATCATATCACCTAGCTCTTGTTGACTCATACCCTTTTCTAATCTCATATCTTTTATTCTTTTTCCAATTAACATCTTATCCCTCTTTTCACTTCAAATTAGTAATAATTACCATTTCGTTAATTTGATTTTAAACTGCTTTAGAAGGAATTCACAACCAAATTAAACTGACAAGTAATAGTATGCCACACTTTATATCTTTTTGCAATACTTTTTTTTACATTTTTTACAAAAGTTAACTTCTACTAAATATAAAAGAGATAACCCAAGTTATCTCCCTATCTTAATAAAACCAAGATCCTAATATAATAGCAAGCAATATATAAAGTACTATAATAATTAAGAATCCGTTTCCTACTCCTTTGCAATTGTTATTGCAAGAAGTATTACAATTGTTACTAGACATATTTTCTCACCTCCCTATTAAATCCATGCACCTAGTATAATGATAAGCAAGATAAATAATACTAAGACAATCGCTGCTGAAGAACCATAACCGCAACCACTCATTGGTATCCCCCCTTTTCTTCTTTTCATGATTATTTTATGGATTATTTCTAATTTGGTGAATAGTATTCCCCCA
>CACXEZ010000101.1 GCA_902766815.1 uncultured Erysipelotrichaceae bacterium
AAAGATGTGAAGAAAAAAATCTATAAATATTTTTAACTCATATTTTATAGATTTTGTTCTTTTAAATTAATTTACTCTTTTTTACTGCTATTTTTTATTTTTTTATCTGAGCTTTTATCAATAAAATAAATGAATACTATATTTTTTCATAGTATTCATTTATTTTATTGAAATCTAATATCTTAAAAAAATTGTTGATATATTCTTCTTTGTTGTTTGGATATTGTGTGTAATAAGCATGTTCCCATAAGTCTAGAGCAATGATAGGTGTAAAACCATATTCATATGGGTTGTCTTCATTTGAGGTATTTATTATCATTAGTCTGTTATTTTTATCCTTTACTAGGAAAGTATATCCACTTCCTGATAGATTCATAGCATGACGTATAAAATCTGTTTTGAAGTTGTTAAAATTCCCAAAATACTTTTCAATATCTTTAGCTAATTTTCCTGAAGGTGTTGTATTTTTCTTATTAGATAAATTATTGAAATATAAATTATGATTCATGATGCTTAAAATATAATAAAGAATATCTCCTCTTGAAGATAAGGGAAAGATAGAAATGTTTTCTATTAAATTTTTTAAGGGATATTTAAATTGGTAATTTTCTTTTTGTAATAGGCTATTTAACTTATGTAAGTTATTTTTATAGAGATTATAATGATAGGTT
This sequence comes from uncultured Erysipelotrichaceae bacterium, assembly GCA_902766815.1. The sequence goes on from CACXEZ010000101.1 coordinate 672, forward strand.
AGAGTTTCTTCACTTAAATATGGTTCTAAATCTTTAAAGGTATAATCTAATTTGATTTCTGGATACATTATATCACCCATTAATAGTATATCTATTCTAATTATAAATTAGACTAATTTAGAGCTAATTCTATTTCTAATTCTGTATCTGTTATGGCAATATAGATTAAAATGATACCTGCTGTAGCAATGAAAATACTGGCGATATAAGATAAATTAGCATTTCTTTTCTTTTTTTCACTATCTGTTGGTTTTATTTTTTTTAGTTCTTTATAACTGTCTTTTGCGTAATAAAAGTAAGATAAGAATGCTATACAAAAGATAAAGATTGTTAATCTTCTATATCTTTGCTTTTGACATTCATTTCCAGTGATTAAGAAATCTCTTTCTATATTATTGGCATAAAAGGATAATAAAATTAAGCCAATGAATACTATCCATATAAAATCTTCTATTTCTAATGTTTTTAATCTATTTAATAATTCTTCGTCCATAATAATATATATGATTTAAATAGATAATTAGAAAAAGAACTTTTGACAAGTTCTTATTTTACTAGTTCAAGGATAACCATTAATGCGTTATCTCCACGTCTTTCTTGTGTTTTAATAATTTTTGTATATCCTCCAGCTCTGTTAGCATAGCGAGGAGCTAGATCATTAAATACTTTATCTACACATGCTTCATCATTGTGTAAGAATGCTAAAGCAAGTCTTCTTGATACTAAAGTATTTTTCTTTCCATAACTAACCATTTTATCGAAGCATTTTCTTACTTCTTTTGCTCTTGTTTCTGTAGTTACAATTTTCTCATTTAGGATTAATTGTTTTGTTAAACTTGCTAACATGCTTCGTCTGTGTTTGTTTGTTCTTCCTAATTTTCTGTAAGCCATAATTTCCTCCTTCTTTAGTCATCATCCCTGAAGCTTAGACCCATACTTTTTACTTTATCAATTACTTCTTTTAATGATTTCTTACCTAAGTTTCGAATCTTCATCATTTCGTTTTCACTCTTATCTACTAAATCGTGTAGTGTTAAGATTCCAGCACGTTTTAAGCAATTGTAGGCTCTTACGCTTAGGTCTAAATCATCAATTGAAGTTTCTAAAGCTTTTTGATTTGGATCTTCTGCTTTAGAACTCATTAGTCCTGTTTCATCAGCAATTTCATTTAAATCTGCTAAAATATTAAAATGTTCAATTAAAATTCTGCTAGCTAGAGCAACAGATTCTTCTGGAGTAATAGAACCGTTTGTCCAAATATATAAAATTAATTTATCGTAAGTATTATCTTGTCCTACACGGGCATTTTCTACTTCGTAATTAATTCTTTCTATTGGTGAGAATAAGCTATCAATAAATATTACATTTTGTTTTGCATTTTCAGCATAAATTAATTTATT
>CACXEZ010000102.1 GCA_902766815.1 uncultured Erysipelotrichaceae bacterium
ATTTCTGAATCACTTCCTATATAAATATTAATACCATTATTTTCTTCCATTGTAATTGTATTCACATCATCAAATTTTGATAACACTTCTTTAACCTTATCAATACTACTAAACTCAGGTTGTTGTAAAAATTTATTTTTTCCAGCATAATGAATATCATTATTAGCAGTATTAGTAAACTCTGAAAATGCATCATAAAAAGCATTATACAATATTTCATGTTGTTTTACATATTTTCCTATGATTGGTTTGATTTCGTACTCTAGTTTTTCAGATACTTCATTAATAGGAGTACCTACTAATAGTCTGTTAATTAGTTCTACCGTTTTCTTTACTTCTTCTGTAGATATGGTACTTGGTAAGTAAAGATTTTTGTGTTCCACTACTCCTTTGTCTGTAATTACAATTGTTAGAATTTTATTTTCATCTAGAGGAACAATTTCTACTTGTTTTAACTTATTGGATGAGGCTTTGGTGCCTAAAACAATGGTTGTATAGCTAGTAATCTCTGATATAATTTCGATACTTTTCTTGATTGTATCGGATAAAGCAAGGGATTGATTGTTAAATATTGTTTGTAATTTTAACATATCTTCTCCGGTCATTTCCTTTGGCTTCATCAAGTAATCAACATAAAATTTGTATCCTTTTTCACTAGGAATACGACCAGATGCAAAATGATTTTTTTCTAAATATCCTAATTCTTCTAAATATACCATTTCATTTCTTATTGTTGCACTAGAACATTTTAGTTCGTTACAGATATGAGATGAACTTACTGGTTTTGCAGTTTTAATATACTCTTCTACAATGATTCTTAAGATATTTTTTTCTCTTTCACTAATCATTCCATCACTTCCTTAGCACTTATAATTTTTAAATGCTAGATTCATTATAGTACAACACCTTAGCAATGTCAACATATAATTGCTAATTTTTTTTATTTTTTTTCTAAATAACGTTAAAGTATATTCTTGTCACCTTACCAATATGCAAGATTTTTCATGGAAAAAGAACCTCATTTTCATGGGGTCCTCATTATTTATCTTTCTTTTTTTGTTTTTTATCTGATTTTATCTTTTTTTGTTCTTCTTCGTAAAGTTTAATATTATCGTTTGAATATCCAACTCTAATATTAGGGTTTTTAGTAGTTAAAGTTTCGTATATTTCTTCATACATAGTTCTTGTTTTTTTGCTTCCTGATGTTGCTGCAATGGAATGTTTTTTGCCGTCCTCTGTTACAATGATTAAGTTTTCACTAGATTTGATTCCATTCGTTCTTTGAATATGAGTATATACCCATTTAATATCATTATAGTCATAGTAGTCAAATCTACGAAGATCAATTAAATATTTGCCAGTTAAGAAGATAGATGCTTTATCATAGAATTTTGCATTAGAGCTATTCATTTCAGAATCTAATAGCATAACATCTGATGTTGTTAGTTTATTTAATTTTCTTTTGTAGAATACGGTATTATATAGACCTATTGCAAAAACTATTGTCCCCATAATAGCACTAAATATTAAAATAGCATTATAATCAGTTGTTGCAGCATATTTTGTTTTGGTAGTATCTAAGTAGATTGATCCAAGCATATCATCAAAGTCTGTTATATAAATTTTTTTGAAATCTTCTACATCTTCATACCATTCGTTAAAAGCCTCTACTCCTAACTTTTTTACATCATCGGGTATTTCTTTAGTAGTTCCTTTTAATTTATATCCTTGTTTTAATTCTTCTTCTGTTAGGTTTTCTACTTTCTTTTTGTTCATGTAAGCAATATAGAAATATTTTTCATCTGCTACAATGTAATAAGCATTCTTATCGTCATCAGCATAATCAGCAAAACCATATGGATAATAATAGATAGTTACATAAGAACTTTTTTCTTCATTATCACTCATGAGAATTGTTTCATGCATATTTTTGGCATCTTTTATTTTTTTATCGGCTGCCTTTTCTCTCATAACTCCTGTTGCTATTGCGATAGCAATCAAAACTATTCCTACTAATAATGAAATTACTTTCTTTTTTAACTCCTTTTTTACATGTTCGTTTGTAAAATTATTCACTCCTATTCACCTCAACAACATTATATTACTATTTTAACGAGAAGTAAATAGTTTATTGA
>CACXEZ010000103.1 GCA_902766815.1 uncultured Erysipelotrichaceae bacterium
AATAGAGCTGAATCAGATTTAAGAGGAATAAAGATTAAACAGAAAACTGGCAAATTTAGAAGTGAAGAAGGAGCAAATATATATGCATTAATAAAAAGTTGTTTATCTACATACATCAAAAATAACATAAATATATTTAATGCAATATTTTTTCTTTTTTATATTTTGGAATTATGTGTAGATGAAAATGTTTCACTTCTTGACTGATCCCATTATTTTGCTCTAAAGTGATACCCTCACAATTTAATTTATCCATTAATAAGTTGGACATTTCTTTTGCTACTTTCAAGATATGATTTAGGGTGTTTTGATCTATATCAAATAAATCTTGATAATGTTTTTTGGAAATTACTAATAAATGTCCATTACTTCTTGGGTTTACATCCATAATTACTAATACTTCGTTATCTTCATATATTTTATAGCTTGGTATTTCTCCTTTAATTATTCTACAAAATATATCCATAATATCACTCTCTTTCTGTTTTAAGTATATATGAATCATAGAAAAAAATCAATCAGATTAGATTGATTTAACGTGAATATCTGCGAATATTCTAGTGTTATTATGGGATTATTAATACTTTTTTATTCACAAATGTGTTTTTTTATTATATAATATTAATATAACACTCATTATAGGAAGTAGTGATATAATGAAGAAACTTTTGTTTATTTGTTCTTGTGTTTTTCTATTAATTGTTTTTTCACTGGTTGGATATCAAGTTGTTAGTGCCAATGAAATGGTAGATCAGGTAAAGGATATTATTGATATACAAAATGGACAAGAAGAATATTTTTCTCCTTATGGATATACAATAGATAATCCTTGTATTATCTTAAATCCTTATGATATTTCTCCATTAACAGCTTTAATTTTATTTGAAACAGAAAAAGAGGTAAATATTACAATTACAATTGTGGGTAAGAATGAAGATACTACTTATCAAAATACTTTTGAAAAAAGTAAAAAGCATTATATACCAGTTTATGGTTTATATGCTGATTATGAAAATAAAGTAATAGTTTCTTATGAAAATATGAAAAAAGAATATATTATTAAAACAAATCCTTTACCTAATGACTTAATGATAAAAACAGAAAATAGTGTCGATAGTTTAACATTTATTAGTGATGATAATTATTCTTATGCTGTTGATCAGAATGGGGATGTGAGATGGTTTTTGAATCATCATTATTTAGGGAAGATTACTAGGTTAGATAATGAACATTTCTTATTGGGAAGTGATGTATTTTTATCTAATCAAAAACCTAAGGATGTTTTAGAGATTGATTTGTTAGGAAAGATTTATCATCAATATAATGTTCAAGAAGGGTATTATGGCTCTTATGCCGAGGTAGGATCTAGTTTTTTTATTTTATCCCAGGATTTGTTAAAAATTGATAAGCAGAGTGGGGTAGTGCTAAATCAAATCAAGTTAGATAACAATTATTATAGTCTTACTTATGATAAAGATACTAATCTATTGGAGTTAAGTGGAGAGGAAGGACTTGCTATTAAAGTAGATACTTTAGAAAAAGCAAGTAAGTCTGATATTATATTTAAAAATGAAAGAAGTAATATTTTTCCTTTATATGATACCGATGATGAATATAAGATTGTAAAAGGAATTAAGTTTTCTAATTATCAAAAGACAAAAGAATCTGGTAAGAATATTTTATTGATAGGATATAAGAAGATTGATACCAATTATTTGAATTATGAAATAACTTTTAAGAAAAGTGAAGATTATTTGCAAATTACTGGAAAATTTACTGATAATGATCAGGTTTATGTTATTTTAGATCGTTTTTTAGATAAGAGAGTTTATGATATGAATCAAGATCACTTAATTATTCATCATGGTGATTTAAAAGGAAAGTATTCTATTTATGTTAAAATTAATGATATGATTTATAAGACTAATTATTATGTTATATTTTAAGAAGAGTAGAACTCTTTTCTTTTTTTATTTAGTTTGATACAATTGATATGTATACTATGAGTGAGGTTATTTTGAATGAAAGAGATTATTATTACTTATTTGGCTAGTTACTTAGTTGTAATTATTGCTTGTTCTATTTATACTATGTTAGGTTTTACAAATTTAGATGGTTTTATTGAAGGCCCATGTAGTTATTTAATTCTTGTTTTTTATATTATTGTAATTTTTTATTTGTATTTCAAACATAGGAGAGTAGAAAGAAAATTAAAATTTAAAAGATACTTTTTATTTCTTTCTTATGGAATTTCTATTGCAATACTTTTTAATATGATTCTTTTTAAATTTAGTAGTCACGCTAATTATAGTACAATCCCTATTTATTTATCTTTTATTTCTTCTGGAATTGTGGGTCCTATTTATGAAGAAATATTATTTAGATATATTTTTTATCATCGATTAAAGAAAAAATATTCTAGAAATAAAGCAATTATTATTAATACTTTATTATTTGGTATGATTCATTTGTATCCTATTAAGATTATTTACGCTATGATTTTAGGTATTTCTCTAACTGTTATTTATGAGAAAGAGAAATCTATTTTAGCTCCTATTTTGGTTCATATAGGGGCTAATAGTATTGTTTTACTTCTTTATCAGTTTCATCCTACTATTTTGATTTTAGCGATTATTAATCTTATTATTAACAGCTATTTAATTTTTTCATCTTAATTGTTTCTATTCATTTTTAGGCAAACAAAAACTAGTCAGCCCTGATAAAGCCAACTAGCTCGAGTTTAGAAAAAAATTGAACAGTTTCTAATAATCTGTATTACCTATTAACAAAAATTAATAAATAATACAATTATTAAAAAACTTTTAAATAAACATTATCAGTGTCTATCACAATTTCTTATCTTTTAAGTTTTCTTTCTTAAAACAATTGTTTTGCTTAGTGGTGATAAGAATTATACTTTTGTATAACAATTTCTTCCTTTTTAGAAAAATGATAAATAACCTTGACTTATATTATGTATTAAAGTACCCATCATTCATAAGCAAAGGGTAAATGTTCATCACATCAACCATATAATTCAACAATATTATTATTCATAATATCTCAAATTATTTTAATTATGTAATAATGAATACCTAGTCGATACTAATATAAGTTTTATTAATTATATCTTTCTATCTAAGCAATTATATTGTATCAGGCTTTTTTTTATTTGTCAACATTTTTTTTGATTTTTTTGTAATTATTTGTTTTGTTGAAAACTTATGGTTAAAATCAAAAAAAATTAGATATATTTTCAAGAAAAGCTATTGATTTATTGGATAAATCATGATATCGTTATGGTGTAAGCATAGAAAGAAAAAACACGATGCTTATTTAGATTATGGAGGTATAAAAAATGACAAAAGCTGAATTAGTAGAATTCATTGCTGAAAATGCAGACTTAACAAAAGCAGATTCTGCCAGAGCATTAGATGCTGTTGTAGAAGGGATTACTGAAGGATTAAAAAAATCTGGTAAAGTTACTTTAGTTGGATTTGGTACTTTCAGTGCTAAAGAAAGAGAGGCTCATACTGGTCGTAATCCTCAAACTGGAGAACCTGTTGAAATTGCTGCTCGTGTTGTTCCAAGTTTTAAAGCTGGAAATAAATTAAAAGAAGCTTTAAATTAGTAGAATAAAATAAAAAACTATCTTATGATAGTTCTTTTATTTTACTTCTCTATAAATGGCAGTTACTTTGCCTAATATCATGTCATTTGAAATAATGTTTACATTTATGGTTGGATATTTAGGATTCATTGCTTGGAGAATAATTCCTTTGGGATAACGATACAATCTTCTTACAGAAAGAACATTATTTTTTACAGCAATTACGATGTCATCACCTGTTTTATAATCTCCTTGTTTTTGGAAGAGTACTTTATCATTCTTGGCATAAGTTGGAAACATAGAGTCATCCATCATTTTCATACTAAGTTCACTGTGATTGTTTAAGACTTCAAAGGAAGCATTTTTATAGGTGTTGATTATTTTTTCCGTTTGATGGGTTAAATTTTTGTCTTGTCTTAGACTGTTTACGTATTCTTTAATTGCTTTCTTTTCAATCAATTTTTTTTCTTCTTCCGTAATAGGAGCTTGTTTTAATAGATCAGTATCTAGATTAAAGATACGGCAAATTTCAAATAAAATATCGTATGGAATATTTAGTTTTCCTGTTTCATATTTATGAAGAGTTTGTCTATTTTTTTTACCATCAATAGCTTTAGATAAGTCTTCTAGAGAATAGTTATATTTTTCTCTTGCAGTTTTTATTAATTCTCCTACTAATGGTTTTAGTTCATCACTTATTAATTCTTGTTTTCTTGTTCTCATACTTTTACTTCCTTACTTTTCCATATTTTTTATTATTCTTTTTCTTTTATTATATTGGCGATATATATCACAATCGTTGATAGAGTGCCTATACTAATACTAGCTAAATATCTTATCATAATAATTTTAATGATATCTAGAGAGTCTTTTGTAAAAATATAAGCAATTAATCCAAAAAGGATGGATGCTATAAAATGAATAATAATGGTAGAGAATATATTACTTATCATAATATTATTCTTTATCTTTTTTAAATAATAATATAATTTAATATTTAAAAGCTGTGAATATAGTGCTGTTACAAAAATAGCAAAATACATTCTTAAACTTCCATTAAATATATTATTGTAAGAGGCACTCATAAAGAGATTTATATTGCTAGATTTCATTAGACTTATTAAATATAAGATACTATAACTTATTAACGACATTATTACTGTTATTAGTAATAATTTTTTTGCTTCTTCTTGACCATGTTTTTGTATTAAAATATTAGATGCTGTGAAGATAGTTACAAAAGGAATAATTCCTAAATTTACATCATAATCATATAAAGTTATGGTTTTTAATGACATGATGCTTGCTAATATTAGAGCAATTGTAGAATATATATATAATCCTGTCTTGCTATATTTTTTGTATACAATTACTAATGTTGCTAAGCATAAAATCAATTCTACTATCAATAAAGTTATTTGATTCATTTTTTCACCTTCTTACTTGTTAAAAGAGTTAGGAAGATGGAGTATATTATGGTTATGATTAATCTTACCATATATGTTGATAGTAATAATTTTATAATTATCTTTGTGTCTAGAATATTGTAATATGTTAGAAAGAAATATAAAATTCCTTCTATTAAGCCAATTAGTAGATAAGTTGTTACGGTAGTAATAAAAGGAACATCATATAATTTTCTGATTTTTTTATAGGCCCAAATTAGTAAGTAGTTTGATATTAAGGTGGTTATGGGGTATATCATTAAAATTCTTTTATTATCAATGAATACATTTTTCATATTAATACTAATTGAATCAGTTAATGATTGAACGTGATATGACATCATATAAATCATAATTGATGTAAATATTGTCAGAAAAAGACTTATACGAGTTATTTTTTTTACTTCTTCTTTACTGACTGATTCTAATAAGAGATATAAAGAAGTAAACATTGTTACATATGTAATTGAATTAGCATTTACATTAATTGTAGATAATGTAATGTATTTAAATGATAAAATTAACGAGAGAATATTTGATGTTACAAATACAATAGATAGTCCTGTTTTACCCAATATTTTTTTGGAAAGATAGATAGAAAATATGGATATTATTAAGATACAAAGATAAATTATAAAGTTCACATGTTTCACCTTCTTATTCAATTTAATTATATCATATTTTTTTAAGATACAAAATAATTGTTGATTAATTTTGATTATTTTTTATTATTTCTTTGATTTTAGATGTTTTAACTGATATTTTTTCTTTTCCAAAATCATGTCATAAAAGGCCTCTAATCTTGTATCTATTGCTACATCACTTGTTTGTGAATCAAAACTAAAGTAGATAATAGGAATATCATACTCGTTACTGATTTTTTCTAAAATTGGCATAGCACTTATTTCTGGAGTGCAGCCAAAACTTTTTATATGAATAATACCATCATAACCTAATTTTGCTAATTCTTCTGATAAAACAACACTTTCTGTTGCATCGGCTCCTAAATGATACTTTAAATATTTTTTCCCTTTTTTTAATAATTTTTTTATGTTTGATTTTTTTTGGAATAATAAATAGGTTAGGGTTGTGAATCTGTGTACTTCTATACCATATGATGCTAATTTTATTTCCATGTTATTATTACAAAATGGTTCCATAATTGAATATAATTCTCCTACAATTCCTATTTTTAAGCAATGATTTGGTTTATTTATTGGTATTTTTTTGAATTTATGTTTATACTTAAAGTAGTTTTTTATGATAGAGAAGGGATTATTTTTTTTCTTTTTTAAAGTATTTAAATACTCTTTTTCTGTTTTTAAAAATATGTCTTTTTCTAATTCAAAGCCCATATTTTCTCTAGGGTATTTACCTAATTTATCCATCGCAATAATCATTAGGGCAGTATTGATACCATGATAAGCAAATTTAAAGATATTTAGTTTTGGATTTTTTGTTTTAGCAAAGTCATAAATTTTTTTGATTGATGCTTTATTTTTTTCGATGAAATTTATGAATTCAAATTCATATCCAAGATCTCTTAGAATTTGTTCTTGTAGCTCAGCATAGTATCCATATCTACATCCTCCACCTGCTTGAAAGATTATATTAGCGCCATTATCTAATGCCTCTATAAAGTTCCCTAGGTTGTATTTGAATGGCACACATACATAATCGGGAGAATGACTATTTCCTAATTCTATTGTTTTTTTAGTAATGGGAGGTGGTACTAATATTTGACATTTTGTTATATTACTGATAAAGTACGTAAATGGTATATAATAATTTCCCATATGTGGAAAGCTTATTTTTTTATTCATGATGATCTCTTCTTTCCTTGATAATATCTACAAAACTTTCTAATCTAGTTTCTAGTCCTGCTGAGGCAGTTAATTCGTCTATTATAATATTAGTAATGGGTAAGGTAGTTATTTTTCTTATCATTAATTCATTGACTAAAGAATCTGGTCCACATGGAAATGTTGTTAGAAATATAATACCATCAACAGAATATTGATAATAATTGATTGCTCCAATTAATTCTTTAGAATAAGTCCAATATAGGGTAGGGGACAGTTGTTTTGCATACATTTTGGCTGTTTTATGATCTAATCTATCTGCATAAATAATTTCTATATTCATGCTTTTTAATTTTTTAACGATAGGTGTTCCAATATAATTATCATAAATATTATAAGGATGAGCTACTAATAATATTTTTAATTTTTTATTATTTAGATTACTATTTTGTTTTCTTAATAATTCTTTATTATATATCTTTTGTCTATTACAAGCTTTTAAGTAACTTTTTAAAATTTTAAAGGGATTTTTAGTTAATCTAAGCCCGAGTTTAAAATAATTTATAAACATACTTGGATGTTTTGTTCTTTCTATGTTGAAATCTAGAAATTTTTCTTCAGGAAATATATTTTTTACAATATCATAAGTTGCATTAAATTTTACACATACTTTTTCTCCTTTACCATAATTTTCTATTCTAGGGATAAATATATAGTCACATTTACCTATTAAGTTGTAGACATGTCCAAGATATATTTTTGATGATAAACAGGCTTCATCTATAGAATAGATTTTTCCATTTTCTAAGGTTTCTTTGGTTGTATCATCACTTATTACTACTTCACAGCCTAACCCTTCAAAGAAATATTTCCATAATATTTGATATCTGTAATATAAAAAAGATTTTGGTGTGCCGATGCTTATTTTTTTCAAATTGATCACCTAGTCAAGTATATGATGGAAGTAATTTTTTATTCTTTACATTTTTTAAAACAGTTTAGATATTTTATGTTTTTTTATCATTTTTGTTTAGTTTATTGTATATTTGAAGTGAAAGAGGTGTTATTTTATGAAGAAGAAAAATAGTTATGGTTTTTTGATTGAAATACTTATCGGTATTGTGGTTATGTTTCTTATTGTTGTTGGATTGTTTGCCACTAATATCATTAATTTTCATACTAAAGATAGTGATAATGAGATAAAAGATGCAGTTAATAATACTGAAAAGATGTTATTATCTAATGAAGGTGCTCTTAGTATAGGAAAAGAATTATATGATAAAGTTACTGAAATGTATGAAGTATGGCAATTAAGACCTTATTGTGGTTTATCATATGTTGAAATTTATAAAAAGGATTTTGTTAAATTTGGTCTGGTTGATGGCTTTTATGATTCAGGTTTTCAGAGTTTAGATGAATTAAAAGAATATTTATCTAAATGGCTTTCTCAAAGTATTATAGAAAGTAAAGTAGGAAATGAAGTGGTGACGGATTTATCTATATTTGAGGAAAATAAGAATGAATATACTAGTTACGTTATTAATGATGGAAAATTATATTGTGGTTCAAATACTGGTAAAGGATGGAGATATCGCTATTTGAATTATTATGATATCACTGTTCAAAATAGTGAAAAAAATGAAATTACTTATAACATTAAATCCGCATATCCAAATGATAGCATTGAATTTAGTAGTAATAAATTTGAAGATTATAATGATAGTCAAATTGTTTATCGAGATACTACTTTTGTTATTCAGAAAAATAATAATGGCAATTGGATTGTCACTGATTATACATTACATGATTAATCTTATTAAATAGAACTGATAATTTATTGGTTCTTTTTTTCATTTAATAATGCGATCTAGATAAGTGTTAGTTATGGACAGATTAGCAAAAAAAAAGAAGACTATTCTTCTAATTCATCTTCTTCTACTATTGTTAGGTCTGATAAGTCATCATCTGAATCATCATCAATAAATGAATCATCATTATCTATCATATCAATATCTTCTTCATCTAGTTCTGATTCTTCAGCAGATTCATCTTCTTCTGTTTCTTCTTCTATTGATTCATCTTCTATGTCTTCTATCACTACTTTTACTTTATGATTTGATTTTAGATCCCATGTTCCATCTTCTAGAAGAATAAATTCTTTCGAGGTGGTTAAAGATTCGAAGAAATCAGCTATCTTATCTACATAATCATTTTCTGATAGTTCTAGTAAGTTGCAAACATTTCTAAATAAATCAGCAGTATTCATTGTTACTTTATTTTCTTGTAAGTACATTTTGGCAATCTCTGTATAAGATAATAATTCTAATTCATTTTTTGGTATTTTATTTAATTTCATAAGTTCCTCCTACATTTGCTCTCTGGGAATAATTCCTATTAAATCAAGAGCGTTATTTAATACAATTTGAATAGAATATAATAAATTAATTCGTTCTTGTGTAGCTTCTTTATCCTCTGTAATTATTTTTTCTTTTGCATAAAATGAATGGAATAGAGAAGCTAGTTCATAGACGTAGTTTGCTATTAAATGTGGGGATTCTTTTATGCAAGAAGCAATAACTACATCTTCGTACTCAGTTAATTTATTCAAAATAGTATATGCATCATTACTAGTTAAAGTAGTATATTTGTCAATAATCTCTATTTTTTGTTTATAATTTTTTAATATAGAGCAAATTCTTGCATTTGCATATTCTATATAATAGACAGGATTTTCATTAGTTTCTTTTAGGGCTAAATCAATATTTAGATCCATCGCTGTGTCAAGGCTATGGGATGAGAAGAAATATCTAGTAGCATTTACTCCTATTTCATCTACTAAATCCATTAGAGTTATAGTTTTACCAGTTCTTTTGCTCAGTTTTAATTCAACACCTTCTTTGATTAGTCTAACCATTTGTAAGATTTTTATATCTAAAATATCACTGTCTTTTCCAAGAATGGTTAAAGCCGCTTTTAGTCTATTGATATATCCGTGATGATCGGCTCCTAAAACATCAATTAATCTATCATATCCACGATTTATTTTATCGATATGATATGATATATCTGGAGCAAAATAAGTATAGTTTCCATCATTTTTTATTAATACTCTATCTTTTTCATCTCCATACGAACTGGTTTTCAACCATAGTGCATCATCTTTTAAATAACAATTATCACCACTATATCTTAGTTTATTTAAGGTATCTTCTACTAAACATTTATCATATAGTGACTGTTCACTGGTGAAGATATTAAAATTGACACGATAACGATCTAAATCTTTTTTTATTCTATCTAATAGTACTGTTAATCCTTCTTGCTTAAAAAATTCTACATCTTCTTCTAATTTGGATTTTCCATATATGTTATAAATTTTCTTAGCTAAATCTATGATCTCTACTCCATGATAACCATTTTCTGGTAAGTTACAAGCATCGCCGCATAGTTCTTTATATCTTTCTTTAATCGATATTCCTAGGTTATTCATCTGATTTCCTGCATCATTAATATAATATTCTTTGGTTACATCATAGCCACATACTGTCATGATTCTTGCTAAATTATCTCCGTAAGTAGCTCCTCTTCCATGACCTATATGAAGGATACCTGTTGGATTAGCACTTACAAATTCTATATTTATTCTTTTATTATTTCCAATGGTATTTCTTCCATAATTTCTTTTTTCTTCTATGATACGATTGATATAACTTAATAAGTAATCTTTTTTTAGATAAAAATTGATAAAACCCGGTGGAGCAATTTGAATTTCTTCTATTACATTTAACTTATTAATATGATTTACTATTAATTCTGCTATTTCCATTGGATTTTTTTTTAGTTTTTTCGTTACTGTCATTGCAATATTAGAAGAATAATCTCCATTTTCTCTTTTGGCAGGTACTTCAATGATAATTTTAGTATCTTCTAATATCTTTTCTGTATCTATTTCTTTTAAACTTGTTTTTATAATGTTGGATAGTTCTGTTTTAATACTCATAACATTCACTCATTTCTATATGATATTCGTAACTGGTATTAGAATCTATTACATTGTAATGAATTTCAATCTTTTCACTTGTTATATTTAAATAAGTTGTTTTTATATTAATTTCTAAATTATATCCTTCTTCTTTAAAGGTATAAATGGAAGATGTTGTTTTATTTAATTCAAAATACATGGTACATTCTAAATTTTGGTTACATCTGTTTAGAATTAAAGTACTGGGAGAGATTATTTTTAAGATAAAGTTAAAATCATCTATTTGGTAAGTTATTTTATTTTTTTCTTTTTCAGCAATTACAGTATTTGTATCTATAATGTTATCTTCTAAGTTTTTTAAAGTGTTGATTAACTTTATTTTCATGATAATCTCCTTTCACTCATTAATTCAGTAGACATTATATCATAAGTTTTTAAAAAATAAAACTTATATTTCTATTTTTTTTACTAATAATATAAATAAGATTTAAAATTACTATCTATTATTAGAAAGAGTTGATTATTTTATGAGGATATTATCTAAATTTTTAAAGATTTTTGGATGGGGAATTATCTTATTTTTGCTTTTTAATATTGGACTTTATGGATATTGTTATTTTACTCCTAAATTAGAAATTAATAAGGAACAATCTTATTATTTGTATGATAGTGATAAACAACTTATTTTTGATGATAATGAAGATTGGATTAAATTAGACAATATTAGTCCTTATTTGATAAGGGCTACAATTGATACAGAAGATAGATACTTTTATCAACATTTGGGATTTGATTATTTTAGAATTGGCAAAGCTGCTATTAAGAATTTGATGAGTGGTACTTTAAAAGAAGGAGCTTCTACTATTACACAACAGTATGCTAGAAATTTGTTTCTTAGTTATGACAAGACATGGTCTAGAAAATTGGATGAGGCTATACTTGCTGCTGAACTAGAAACACATTATACCAAGGAGGAAATTTTGGAAGGATATTTGAATACTATTAATTATGGTGGAGTTTATGGAATTGAGAATGCTAGTTGGTATTATTTTGGACACAGTGCTAGTAGTTTATCTTTAGCAGAAGCTTCTATGTTGGCAGGTATTCCACAATCTCCTTCTAATTATTCCCCAATTACTAACTTATCTAATGCGAAAAATAGACAAAGAATTGTTCTTCAATCTATGAATAGGCAAGGGGATATTGAAGATAATGAAATGGAAAGTGCTTATCAATATTCTTTAAATTATATTGGAAAAGGTAAGCAGGGTAATTTAGAAAACGTTTTATATTTTAGAGATGCTGTCTTAGATGAATTAGAGGATATTAGTAGTATTCCTAGCTCTCTTTTAGATACTGGTGGTCTTAGAATTTATACTACTTTAGATCAAAAAGCTCAAGAAGAATTAGAAAATGCCTTAAAAAATAATATGAAAGAGGATACAGAACTTCAGGTTGCTGGAATGATGATGAACCCTAATAATGGTGGTGTAATGGCTATGATAGGGGGAACTGATTATTCTAAGAGTCAATTTAATCGGGCAATAGATGCTAAAAGGCAGGTGGGCTCTACGATGAAACCTATCTTATATTACTCTGCTTTAGAAAATGGTTTTACTTCTGCTTCCAGTTTTATTAGTGAAAAGACTACTTTTAATTTTTCAGGTGGAAAAACATATACACCTAGTAATTATAATGATACTTATGCAAATGGAGCTATTTCTATGGGAGCTGCTATTTCTTATTCTGATAACATTTACGCTGTTAAAACTCATTTATTTTTGGGGGAAAATAATTTAATTAATACAGCAAAAAGACTAGGTATTCGTAGTAATTTAAAGGCTATTCCATCCTTAGCACTTGGAACTGGTGAAATTTCTATGATTGATATGGTAGAGGCATATAGTAGTTTTGCTAATATGGGATATAAAGTGGAAAGTCACTTTATTGATAGAATAGAAGATAAGGATGGTAATATTATTTATGAGTTTAAGAAAGATAGGGATAGTATTTTAAATTCTAATTTAACTTATATTTTAAGTGAGATGCTTACTTATACTTATGATTCTGCTTTTATTGGATATAATTATCCTACTGTAATTAGTCTTCTTCCTAAGATGACAAATAAATATGCTATTAAAACTGGTACTACAGATACTGATATGTGGATTATTGGATATAATAAAAATGCTGTTATGGCTGTTTGGAATGGATATGATGATAATAGGACTGTTTCAAAAGAAGATAATGGATATCATAAAAATATTTGGATTGATACCATGGAAGGATATTTAAAAGATAAAAATAACGATTGGTATGAATTACCTGACAATGTAGTTGGATGTCTAGTAAATCCTATTACTGGTACTGTAGTAGGGGAAGGAGAGAGTAATGCTAAAATATTTTATTTTTTAAAAGGAACAGAACCAAACTATATGAATAGAGATTTTGAAACGGTTTTTAAAGAAGAAAATGAAAAAAGAATTGCTAGTTAATTAAACAGTAATTCTTTTTTCATTATTTTTGGATTTCAATTGTTATTTTTGCTGATGCACCTAGGTCTTCTTCCATTATATTTATATTATATCCAAAATTCTGAAGACTTGTTGCTAGAGTTCTTAAAGTATTTAATACCGGTTCTACTTCTTTTTGAGGGAAGTTTTGTACTTCTTCTACAGGGGATGGTATTTCTGATATTGGTTTATTTATTCCTTGATTGATTGGTGGCATATTTGGATTGGCTTCTACTACTGATGGTGCTGGTATTTGATTTGAAAGAGATTGTTGTTCTAGTGGCATTTCGAAGTTATTTTCTACAATTGGGTTTACTGGAGCCATTTCTTGATTTAATGTTATGTCTGGCGGAGTGATATTTGGATTCATACTGGCTGACATATCAAACGTTGGCACCTGTTGTGGCTCTATTTCTTTTATAGGATTGGCAAAATCTTGTACTGATTGTTCCATCATCGAATGACTTTCTAATGGATTTAAATTTGGCGCCGGAATATCCATTGAATTATTTACATTTGGTTGACTATTAATTTCAGCAGCATTATATGTTGGAATATTTTGATTTATACTTATATTGTCGGATTGAGATTGATATTGATTTATTGAATTTTCATTGGTAATTGATTGTTGTATTGTTGAACTTTCTACTCCTATTTGTGATTTGGGTATTTCTATATTCTGTCTAAGGTACTCTGGCTGTACAGGTTCAGGTGTTTGGAAATTTTGGTTAGGACTTGAAATAGGCATCTCTTTTTCGGTATTAATATCTGTTAAATCTATTAGATTATTATTAGGAGTTGGTTCTTGATTTTGTGGATAGTTACCTATCATATTCATTCCTCCCATATTCATATTTGTTGGTTCATCTTCTAATGATGGGAAAAATCTACCTCCAAACGTTGGTTCTGACTCTTGCATATTGTTTAAATTTTGTGGTTGCATTCCACCATTATTCATTGTATTATTCATTTTTAATTCATCCCTTTCATACTCTTTTTGATTTAATTCTGCCAAATTTATTATATCTGAGTTTTTATTTTTTTCATAACTATTAATTGAATTGGTTACCAGTTCTGAGTTTTGATTTAGTTTTATTCTATTTTGTTCTTTATTATTTTTACTGGTATTTAAATTAGGACTATTATGTTCTGAATTAAAATCCGGATTGATAAATTTGTTTGCAATATTATCTTTTTTGTTGAGTGATTGATAATCTTTATAAAAGTCATCATCGATATTTCTAATTAGAGCTGGTATTTCAGTTAATCCAATTAATTTAGCTGCTTGATACCTTTTCTTCCCTGAAAGAATTTCATATTTATTATTTCTTTGTCTTACTAGAAGTGGTTCTATGATTCCATATTTTTTTATTGATATAGATAAGTCATCTATTTCTGGTGTAGATTGAAATTCTATAGGAATAATATCATCTAGATTAATATTTTGAACAAAATTATCCATAAATCTCCCTCTTATTCTTCCTATTCTATATGTATCATACACTAAAAATCATTTTTTTTCAATGTTTTATCTTAATATTTTTTATTTATCTTATTTCTTTTCTTTTCATTTCATTATATTTTCTTGGATATTTATGATTAGTAATTTTTGTTTTTTGGTACATTATTAAAGTTCTTAGACTTTCTTCTTTGGGTAAATTGAACTTTATTTCTTTTATTTTTTTTATATTTAACTCTTTTTCATAAATATTTATATTATCAATTTCTTTTGTAGTATCACTTTTCATTGCTATATAATATCCATTAACACTAACTAGAGGGATAGAATATTCTAATAGATGTTTTAAGGGAGCTACGGCACGAGATGTTACAATATCATATTTTTCTCTGGTAATTTTACTAAAATTTTCAGCTCTTTCGTTGATTACTTCCATTTCTTTTAAATTTAGTTTTGCAATCACCATTTTTAGAAAATTACATTTCTTTTCTGTTGCATCTATTAAGGTTACTTTTAAGTCTGGAAAAGCTATTTTTAATACTAATCCTGGAAATCCTGCACCGGTTCCTATGTCACATAGGGATTGATTGGATAAGTTTATTATTTTTGTTATAGTTAAACTATCATAGAAATGCTTTAAGTAAACATCTTCTTTGTTAGTTATAGATGTTAAGTTATATTTTTTATTTTCTTCTATTAATATTTGATAATATTTTTCTAATTGTTCTAATTGAGTATTTGTTAAATTAATATTTAACTTAGATAATTCATTTATAAATTCTTCTTTATTCATTGTAATTCTTCCTTAAATAGATCATTAGTATAGATATATCGGATGGGTTTACGCCACTGATACGAGATGCTTGTCCGATCGATGTAGGTCTAACAGATTCTAATTTTTGTCTTGCTTCACTAGCTAGATTTTTAATTTTAGAGTAATCAATATCTTCAGGAATTTGTTTTTTTTCATTTTTGAGCATTTTCTCAGCTTCACGACTTACTTTTTTGATATAACCATCATACTTTATTTGTATTTCTACTTGTTCTTCTACTTCCTTTGAATAATTTAATTTATAGATATCTTCTTGTTTTAATAATTCTATTGTTATTTCTGTTCTTTTTAATAAATCGTAGAGAGTAATTCCATCTTTTATTGGCATAGAGTTTAATTTTTCTAATCTTTGATTGTTCTCTTTAGTTGGGGTAATTTTCATTTGTTGTAATTCTTCTTTTAATTTCTCTATGTTAGATAATTTTTCTTTAAATTTGCTGTATCTTTCTTCATCTATTAGACCTACTTGATGTCCGTATTCCCTTAGTCTTATATCAGCATTGTCATGTCTAAGTAATAGTCTATATTCGGCACGTGAGGTTAGCATACGATATGGTTCATGAGTACCTTTTGTTACTAAATCATCTATTAAGACACCAATATAAGCTTCATTTCTTTTTAATATTAACGGAGATTTACTTTCTAGTTTCATACAAGCATTAATACCAGCGATAAGGCCTTGACAGGCTGCTTCTTCATATCCACTAGTTCCATTAATTTGCCCTGCAGTAAATAGATTTTCTAATACTTTTGTTTCTAGACTTGCTTTAATTTGGGTAGGGTAAATAGCATCATATTCAATGGCATAGGCGTATTTTAAGATATTAGCTTTTTCTAATCCTGGTAGAGAATGAACCATATCTTCTTGAACATCTTCTGGCATACTTGTTGAGAATCCTTGTAAATAGATATCATCATAGTAAATACTTTCTGGTTCTAAAAATAATTGATGTCTTTCTTTGTCTTTAAATCTGGTTATTTTATCTTCAATGGAAGGACAATATCTTGGTCCTATACCTGTTACATCATCTAGCCCTCCATACATACTTGATTTTGATAGATTATTCATGATAATTTTGTGTGTTTGTTCATTTGTATAAATTAAGTGGCATGGTTCTTGCTTATTGACATCATAAATTGGATCAATATCATGAGAAAAAGTATAGGGAGTTAAATCTCCATCTTCACGTTTTGTCTTGGTGTAATCTATGGAGCTTTTTTCAATTCTTGGTGGAGTTCCTGTTTTTAATCTTAAGATTTCAAAGCCATAACTTGCTAATTTATCACTTAAGTGTAGTGATGGCTTTTCTCCATGAGGGCCACTTCTTGTTCTAGTTGAGCCTCTTAAAATATCTGCTTTTAAATAAGTTCCTGTTGTTAAAATTACTATATTACTATTTATTTTTGTACCGTTTTGTAAAATAATTCCTTTTACTGTATGATTACTTACAATTAAATCTTCTACCATTCCTTCAAGTATTTCTAGATTATCTTGTGATGTAAGAGTTTTCAACATTTCCTGTGGATAAGTAATTTTATCAGCTTGAGCTCTTAATGAATGAACTGAGGGACCTTTAGAAGAATTTAGCATTTTCATTTGAAATAATGTTTTGTCAGCATTAATTCCCATTTCGCCACCTAAGGCATCTATTTCTCTTACAATGATTCCTTTGGCAGATCCACCTATAGATGGATTACAAGGCATGGTGGCGATATTATTTATATTTCCTGTTACAAGTAGAGTAGAGTGCCCAATTCTTGCACACGCTAAAGCGGCTTCACAACCGGCATGACCTCCACCTACAACAATTACTTCATAATCTTTCATAATTCTTCACTTCTTTTCTAATTGGTATATATTTTATCATAATATCTAAAAAAAAGAAACACAAGATAGTTAACTTTTCTTATATTTCTTTTTTACTCTAATTCTGTTGCTCCATTTCCTGTTTTTATTATTTCACTAACATTTCTTTCTTCATAGTCCTTTATTTCATCTTGTGATGTTTGTCTTGTAACTATTGCATTATTATTTTTTGTAAAAATTAATTCATTATCATTTTTAATTGTTATTTCTTCTGTTCCTGTTTCTGGGAACATTCCCGTTCCACCGACAGTTCCATATAGATAATTCAATTTTATTGTATTATCAACAATTATGTAATTACCAATATGTCCGTGTGGTCCCAATGTATAATTATTATATATAAATGTTCCATTTTCGTATAGATATAATCTATAATCTTCTCTATAATCATTTCCATAGTCGTCTTTTTGTAAGTTACCTTTATAGCTATACAATCCTTTTATTTCTTTATAAGTGTATGTTGTTTCTACTGTTTGTGTGTTATCTTCATTTGTGTTAGATTTTTTAAATGTAGATTTGTTTGTTAATAATAATATGATTGCTGCTATTAATAGAATTATTATACATAATAGTGCTCCAATAATGATATTCTTTCCTTTTTCTTCTTTCAATTTTTTCACCTCTACTTTCAAAATATTATAACATATAAGTAAAAAAATATATTAGAGTTTTCTGATTTATCATTTATATTTCTTATTGCTTTTCATTTTTTTTGTTAAAATAATATGAATTATTTAATAAATTTTCTTTATCTGCACCATATGCTTTTATAAAATTTTCTTTTTCATCATCTGTATTTTTTGCTAAAGTTTCATTTTTAATGTATTCATCTTCTGTTTCTTTTATATTATATTTTATAGTTTTATCTTCATTTATCGTTAAAGTTATTTTTTCAAAATATGGTACTAATTGTGGGCCATCAGAAATAGTAAACAATCTGTTTAGTATAATTTTATTTCCATCAATTATATAATTTCCAGCATGTCTTAATGAAACTCTTACTGCACGAGAATAAAAATATGTTCCATCAGCATTTAATAATAAATCTGTTCTTTCTTTTAATTTCTGATTATCTACTATTATATTTTCTTCATAAGTATATAGTCCTTCTATATTTTCATAAGTATAACTCTGTGTTTCTTCTGAAGATGCAATCTTTGTTGTACTAATATTATTGTTGTTAGTTAGTAATAGTATGATAGAGACTGTTAATAGAATTATTATACATAATAGTGCTCCAATAATGATATTCTTTCCCTTTTGTTCTTTCACTTTTTTCACCTCTACTTTCAAACTTATTATAACATATAAATTAAAAAAATACATTAGAATCTTGAGTTTAGGTTTTTTACATAAAATCTATAATTAATATTTTGTAATCTCAAATACGAACAGTGATTAATATTTTTTTTCAAAAAA
>CACXEZ010000104.1 GCA_902766815.1 uncultured Erysipelotrichaceae bacterium
AACAATCATCAAGAGTAGCAACTGCGATTCCTTTCATACGAGAATTTTCTTTTTCAATTTTGTGTACAGTAACTGAAGTAATCTTCATTATGTATCAACTCTCCTTCTAGAAATATACTTTCTAAATACATTTTATATATATAACCACAAAATGTCAATATTTTTCTATAAATTTACATTTTTTTTACACCTTAAAAGAAATTTTCACCGTTTCTGTCAAAACATCATGATAGCTAAAACTTCTCTTACTATCGTGATCTAATACAATAAAAATATTACGATATGCTTCCACAACCTTTCCTTCATAATGAGTAACCTTATTTCTTCCCTCATTATGAACTACTTCTATTTCATTTCCCATATTGTGATGAATATTGTCACGAATTGCTTCTATAGTCATAAATCCCCCTATTCTCTAGGATACCCAACATACATAGTACCCTTCGTAATAATACCTCCCATTCCCTCCGCTCCATACTTCGTCTGTTCTAAAATATGAATTAAATCAATATTATTGTTTTTGTCAGAAAAAGACAAAGAACTAGCAATAATTGCCGGATCTAAAGCATGAATATTAATTCTTTTAGGACTAGAAGCAAAATTAGCTCCTGCTTTAATTAATTCTTCATAATTAGATTGACAAGCTCCAGCAATAATCAATAACTTCTCATGAGATTTCTCAAATCTTCTAGCTTCGTGAATAGCTTTAATAAAATTATCTGTATTCTTATAACTTCCACTACTTCTTTTACGTTTATACATAGAATCATGTCCTGTAATCACCAAAATATCTGGATTATATTTTTCCAAATATTCATATATATGATTAGGTAAATCACTTTCTAAAGAATAAATACCATAAGCCTTAATCTTATTTTTTTTATAAAAATCCATGCACCTACCTAAAAATTCCTTATCTCCATCTATATGCAAAACCTTACCAGGTAAATAAAAATATTCATGACGATCCAAAGTTTTATATTCATTAAAATTAGTAACAAACTCATCATCATCATCTTCTTTATCACACAAAACCAAATCATGTAGAGGACTATCCGCTGACAATCTAATACTAACACCATATAAATAATAATTATCTCCTTGAATATCTACAACTTTAAATATAATATCATTATGGTAAGATTTTCTAGTTACATAATCACCTATATTAATCATAGTACCACCCATATAACTATATGAAATAAAGAAAAAAAAAGAACCAACAGATCACTTTCATAAACAAATAAACATATTATAAATTTGAGTATTGTTCTATCAATTGAAATATGTCTGCATTTTCATTCATTCTTATTGTATTAATTTCTAGCTCTTTCAAAAGCTAATACCTCTAACTCAAATCATGAATACCTTTCTCTACTATTATTCTCACAATTCATAATCTTCATAACATTTTAAAACAAATATTATCTCACAAATTTGACAAGCTATTAGCAATCTCTACAAATATCTCTAAACTAAGTTGTTCTGCCCTAACACTTAAATCAAAACCATAATTTATCAATACATTCTCTATTTTTTTTAAGTCGTAACCTTTTAAATTATTTTTCAAAGTCTTTCTTTTTAAAGTAAAACTATCTCTAACTAACTTTTTAAATAAATCAATATTCTTTAATTCTAATCTATCTTCCTTTAAATCCAGAGCAATCACTGCACTATCAACATTAGGTTTAGGAACAAAGCAATTACGACTTACATCAAATAACTTATTAATATCATAATAATAATTTAATAAAACCGTTAAAGAACCATAATCCTTGCTTCCAACCTTAGCAGCCAATCTTAAAGCTACTTCCTTCTGAACCATAACAACTATTTTTAATGGTAAAACATTCTCTTCTATAAATTTCATAATAATAGGTGTAGTAATATAATATGGAAGATTCGCGACAACATATAACTTATCATAAGAAACGTTATTCAAATCTTTCCTTAAATTAACCTTTAAAAAATCTCCTATAATAAGAGAATAATTATCATACTCCTTTAACAAATCTCTTAAATTATTTTCTAATCTACTATCTGCCTCATATAAAATAGCCTTTTTACATAAAGGAACTATCTCTTTAGTTAAAGCCCCACCACCAGGTCCTATTTCAATAACTAAAGTATTCTTATCTATATTTGCTTTATCCACAATATTGTGGATAATATTTCTATCAGTCAAAAAATTCTGTCCTAAAGACTTCTTAAACTGAAAATCATCCATCATAAAATCACCAACTTCAACAATAAAATTATATCAAAGAAAAAGAAAAATAGAAAGCATATAGCTCTCTATTTTTAATAATATCTGTTTCCACCAGAAACAATATAATTGTTACTTACTCCAGAATACCAACCATTAAATGAATCATAATTACTATTACGAATACCAGAAATAGCAGACTGAAGTGCAGCTATCGAATTACTAGTAATCTTTTGGTGTGAATAGCAACTAAACTGATATGGAGCAGAAACAACCTGAACCGGCGTTTGTCCTCTTCTATCAGCACGATTCAATATAACAGTGGCAACAGCTAAAGCATCATTAATATCACTATCATTAATATCACTAGCAGCCTCACAGCCAATAACACCAGCAACTATATTAAATTCCTCATCACTTAAAGAATATGTTCTATTTCCAGTAGTAACAGTAAATCCCATAGCAGGATTCGAAAGATAACCACTTGCATCCACATAAGTTGCACTTAGTTTAGCTTGGGCCTCTTCTTGAGC
>CACXEZ010000105.1 GCA_902766815.1 uncultured Erysipelotrichaceae bacterium
CAAGAAATTGAAAAATCTGTTCAAGAAGATTATTTAGATGAATCATCTTTAGAAGATAATAAACAAAAAGAAGTAAATCAAAAAGAGAAATAATTTCTTTTTGTTTTTTTGTATATTTTTTTAAATTTTATTCATTCTATAAATGGTGATAGGATGAGAAAGAAATTTTTACTAGGTATATGTTTATTTTTATTTGTTTTAACGGGATGTGAATTGAATAATAATCCTACTTCTAAGGTAGAGGAGTTGCTTGGAAATTATCAAGGACTTGATAAAAAGATTTCATATAATTATGTGGCATTAGCTAATGATAGTAATTTGGATCAAGATATTATTGAGAAATATGAAGATTTAATTAAGAAACAATATCGTAATCTTTCTTATGAGGTAAAAGAAGAAGTGATTGATGGGGGTAGTGCTGTTGTTACAGTACAGATTGATGTTTTGAATTACAAAAAAGTGTTAGATAACTATTCTTCTTATACTTTGTCAAGTAGTGAACATGAAAAGATTATAAATGAGTTAAAAAAAGTGAAAGATAAGGTTACTTATACGATAGATTTTTCTGTTACTAAGAATAAGAATGGTGATTGGAAATTAGATGATTTAACTACAGAAGAGGAACAAAAGTTATTAGGAATTTACTAAAATATTAGGAATGTAAATTTTTCTTTATCATATATTTTATTAGAAAAGACAAGAAAAGAGGAAATATATGATGAATAAGAAAAATTTATGGTTTTTAACTTTATTTAGTTTAGTAATTGTATTGAGTATTTATTATGTTACTATGCCAGAGGATTTGCTTGCAGCATCTACGACAGGCGTATCTAGTAAGACATTAAAGGATAAGGATGTTAGTGTAGAGATGACTGAAAGTGACGCTATTGCGGCTTTGAAAGTAGAAGATACTTCTAAGACAAATGATACTTTGAATGAGTTACAAGAAAAATTAACTGATACTAAGACTACTGCTGAAGAGAAAAATAGTGTTTATGAGCAAATTAAGACAATTAATACTAATAGTGGTATAGAAGAAGCTATTGAGAAAAAAATTAACCAAGACTATTCTTGTGAGGCATTTGCCAAAATAGAAGAATCTTCTGTTAAGGTAGTTGTTGATAAGTGTGAAAATTCTAAGAAACTTGCTAATAATATTATGAGATTAGTGCAAGAGCAGTTTGATAATAAGATGTATATTTCAGTTCAATTTGAGTCATAATGTATAAAACTCCTCACCAAATATAAGTTTTTACATAGAATAATATTGAATTTGTATCCACCCTTGGGAAGTGAGGAGTTATGAATAATAAGATATTAACCAAGCGAGAAGAAGAAGTATTTTCATTATTAGTTCAAAATAAAACAACAAAAGAAATTGGAGAAGAATTACATATTAGTGAGAAAACAGTTAGAAATCATATTTCTAATGCTATGCAAAAATTAGGAGTTAAGGGACGTGCACAAGCTGTTGTTGAATTAATTAAAATGGGAAATATTACTTTATAAGTCACCTTTTATAGTGACTTTTTCTGTATAAAAACTTCAAGTTTTTTTTGAACTTGAAGTTTTTAGGTGTCCTTTTAGGAAACTTTTCTATTGTTTTCTTGTGTGTTGTCTTGATTATTGAATAAACTTAAAAAGGTTTCTCGATTGATATTATAAAATTCATCTACTTTATCGTAAAAATATTCACTCATCTCTTCTGTTATATTTTCTGATTCAATGTAAGATATAAAATAATTTAAGTATTCAACATTAGTTAAACTAGCATTGTCTGATATACTAATTTCTTTTATTTTATTTATTAAAGTTTCTTTTTTTTCACGATCTAAATAATTTAGTGTATTATCTAGAATGGGATAGATGCCACTTAAAGCTGCTATGCTGTCATTTGGTAAGGAACTCCAGTTTGTTAATTGTTTTTTGGCTATTTCTTGTTTTTTGATTTCTTCTAATATATCTTTATTTAAAGGAAGGATTTCTTCATGGGAACATTTTAAACAGTTTCTTATACCAAGGCTCATCTCTTCATTTGCTCTCCATATTCCATATTGGTGTCCCATTTCTTCACAGACTTTGTTATTCATCTTAACATTCTCCTTTATACTTTTCTTTCATATAAGTACATTCTAACATAAAATGATAAAAAAAGGCTACTATTTTTTAAAAAAATCATTTGTTTTTTCAAAAATTTTTACTAAATATTCAGAGAATGTTATAATACCAATCAATAGATTTCGTCAGTTATTTATCTAAATTAATAAATTGGGTTGTTGCATTTATTGGGGGGGAATATTATGGGGAAAGATTATTATTGGATAAAGAAAAATTATGGAGAACGTATGGCAAAACTTGCTCGATAGTTATTTCCTAGTATATTGGAAAAGGAAGGAATTCTTTCTCAGTTAATGTTATCTCATTTTGCTCCTAATCATTATTTATATCAAGATATTATAGATAATAATCAAATACATGAATTTAAGAATTATATTTATAGTTTCTATGATGTAGAGAAAAAAGAAGTTATAACTTCAAAAAGTGTAAAAGAATTAATGGATGATGCTGGATATGAAATTTATGAGTGTCATACAGAAGAAGATATCCAAAAGTTTAAGAAATATTATAAAAGTGGGGAAGAATTATGTACTTTTCAGGGAGGAAGATTAGATACCTGTTATGTATTTTTTGCAGTAAAAAAGAATGTTGATGAGATAAGACGTGAACATTTTAAAAATCCTAGAAGACAAGATGAGTATGGAACATTGGTTATTAGTATTCAGTTTTCAAGAGGAAGTATCAATACTTTATCTATTAAGAATAGATACAATCATACAGTGGGTCATCCGGATGC
>CACXEZ010000106.1 GCA_902766815.1 uncultured Erysipelotrichaceae bacterium
ATATTTTAAATTACATGAATGGGAAAGTGAAAAGATGGACAAGCTTGTCATGGATAAAGCAAAAGAGATTGCGATGAAAGAAGGACATGAGCAAGGGATGAAGGAAGGAATGGAAGAAGGCCGAGAAGAAGGAATGAAAAAAGGTCGAGAAGAAGGAATGAAAGAAGGAATGAAAGAAGGAATTGAAAAAGAGAAAATAAGCACGATAAAGACTATGCTAGCTAATGGTTTGGAATATGAAATGATCTCTCGAATTAGTGGAAAGACATTAGAAGAAATTAAGAATATAGAAGAGTCTATGGATGGAAAATAGGCATTTTTTCTTTTGAAAACTCTTTTTTTTTATTGTTTTTCATAGTATAATGAGAAGGTGAAAGAAGGAATACTTATGAAGAATAAAGCTATTACTGAAAGAAATGTTGATTTTGCTAAATGGTATACAGATGTTGTTAGAGCGGCAAAGTTATGTGACTATTCATCGGTAAAGGGATGTACTGTTATTGAACCTAATGGTTATGCTATTTGGGAGAAAATGCAGGAAATATTGGATAAGAAATTTAAAGAATTAGGACATACTAATGTATACATGCCTTTATTAATACCAGAAAACTTATTAAATAAAGAAACTGAATTGGTGCAGGGTTTTGCACCTGAAGTAGGTTGGGTAACTCAAGGAGGAAGTAAGAAATTAGAAGAAAGAATGTGTATTAGGCCAACATCGGAAACATTATTTTCAGATTATTATGCATCTCATGTAAAATCATATCGTGATTTACCTAAAAAATATAATCAATGGTGTAATGTACTTCGTTGGGAAAAAGAAACTAGACCATTTTTAAGAAGTCGTGAATTTTTATGGCAAGAAGGACATACTATTCATGAAACTAATGAAGAAGCGGAATTGGAAGTAAAACAAATGATGGATGTTTATAAGTGGTTTCACCATGAGATATTAGCTATTCCTTCTATTACGGGAAAGAAAACAGAGAAAGAGAAGTTTGCTGGGGCTGAGTATACATTAACGAATGAAGCGTTAATGTATAATGGTGTTGCTTTACAAGCAGGTACAAGTCATTATTTTGGGCAGAAATTTTCTAAGGCTTATGGAATACAATTTTCTAATCGTAAAAATGAACTAGAATATGCTTATCAAACTTCATGGGGGACTACTACTAGAATGATTGGTGGATTAATTATGGTTCATTCAGATGATTATGGATTAGTACTTCCTCCTAGAATTGCTCCAAGACAGGTTGTGATTATTCCGATAGGTAATGATGAAAGAGTAGTAGAGCTTGCGTACCGATATAGAGATGAGTTAAATAAAAGTCATATTGTAACTTATATAGATGAAACTGAAAAGTCACCTGGATTTAAATTTGCTGAAGCTGAGGTTAATGGTATTCCCGTTAGAATAGAGATCGGAGCAAGAGATTTAGATAATCATCTTATTACTTTTGCTAGACGTGATACTCGTGAAAAAATACAAGAGTGTTCTGATGTTGATATTGTGGAATACGTTAGTAATTTATTGGAAACTATTCAGAAAGATATGTATGATAGAGCTGCTCAAAGAAGAGATTCTTTAACCTTTGAGGCTCATACTTTAAGTGATATGGAGAATATTTTAAATAAACAGCCAGGATTTATTCATGCTATGTGGTGTGGAGATCAGGAGTGTGAAGATAGGATTAAGGAAATAAAGGGATGTAAATCTAGATGCATTTTAGAAGAAGAAAAGGCTATTGATGAGGTTTGTGTTTGTTGTGGTAAAAAAGCGAAGCATCATGTTGTATGGGGGATTCAATATTAATGAAATTATTAGGTTTTTTAGCAGAAAAAGTAGTCATTGTAGAAGTGATGTTAATTATTTTAAATATAGCAATGATTTATTTTGGAATTGTATTTCCAATACTTACTACTTTTCTTATCTTTTTAACTCCTATTTCTATTATTGCTTTTATTCTTTATATTATATTTTCATTATTAAATACAAAGATTGTTCAAACAGCTTTAGGAATTGTATTAGGTGGAGTTATTTTATATTATTTATTTAAATATATCTTAGTTTAGATTAGAAGGTGAATTATGAGTGATAAAGTATTAGATATGATAAAAAATGCTGAGCAAGAATTAGATACTATATATAAAAAACAAGATAGTATTGAATATTTTAATAGTAAAAAAGTATTAGAAGCTTTTAGAGAGAATAATGTAACTGAAGATTGTTTTCATATAACTACTGGATATGGGTATAATGATTTGGGAAGAGATACAATTGAAAAAGTATATTCTACCATATTTAAGAGTGAAGATTCTTTAGTTAGAAGTCAATTTATTTCTGGCACTCATGCAATTTCTACAGCATTATTTGCTTGCCTTAGACCTGATGATGTTATGCTATCTATTACAGGAAAACCGTATGATACCTTAGATGAAGTAATAGGTCTAACTGGAAATGCTAGTTCTTTAAAATCATTTGGTATTAATTATGAACAGATAGATTTAATAGATAATGATTTTAATTATGATAAAATAAAAGAAGTCATAACAAATAAGAAAATAAAATTAATAGAGATTCAAAGAAGTAAGGGATATTCTACTAGGAAAAGTATTACGATAGATAAATTAGAGAAAGTAATTAAATTTATAAAAGAAATCGATAAAGATATTATTGTTATGGTTGATAATTGTTATTGTGAGTTTGTAACTACGAAAGAGCCAACAGAGGTGGGAACTGATTTAGTAGTAGGTTCCTTAATAAAGAATTTAGGTGCTGGTATGGTATCTAATGGAGCTTATATTACAGGGAGAAAAGATTTAATTACTTTATGTGCAGAAAGACTTAATGTAGCAGGAGAAGGAAGAGAAGTCGGACCATCTTTGGGGATGAATAGAGAGTTTTTAATGGGATTATATATGGCTCCTAGTGTTGTATGTTCTGCTGTTAAGACAGCTATTTTAACAAGCTATCTATTAGAAAAAATAGGTTATGAGGTGGAACCTAAATATGATGAGGAAAGAGCGGATATTGTCCAAAATGTTATTTTTCATGATAAGGAAAAGTTGATTAGTTATTGTCAATCTATTCAAACATCTAGCCCAGTGGACGCTAATGTGGTACCTATTCCATGGGATATGCCTGGTTATTCTGATCAAGTCATTATGGCAGCGGGGACATTTATACAAGGATCTTCTATTGAACTTTCTTGTGATGGACCAATAAGAGAACCTTATGTAGCTTATCAACAAGGCTCTCTTACTTATCAGTATGGAAAGATTGCTATGTTAAATGTTGTTTCAAAAATGATGCAGAATATGACATTTAAAGATTAGTTAGTGTAGGGGAGTAGTATGGATGATAAATATATTGATAAATTAATCAATAAAATTATATTATAATATGTTGTTAATACAAAAACTGAAAAAGATTGGAATGAAGATTTGGAAAAGGAGTTAATATTTAAATCAAAAACAAAAGATTAGAATTTTATTGAAATTAACAAATTAGTAACAAAAATTTGACAAATTGCATAAAATATAGTATAATGCTTTGTGAGTGGTGCATTATTCTAGTCATTTGAACTAAAGGAAGGTAGGGCTAAAAATCTACTAATTGTGTAATGATACTTCGTACATTTGCTTCTTTCGCCCAGATTGGGGTGGTGTATGATTTAAAGATTAAGGAAGCTTTATAATGGCATATAGAGTCACATCCTTTTTCTACATCGGAATTACCAATAAGCACATGTCGTGAGTGAATTTTGTGGGATAGATATTTTCTTGAAAACTAGTTTGCAAAAGCGAATAATTTTAGACCTCAAATGTTAGGGAAAACCTCTAGAGTGTATATATTATAAGTCTTGAAGTGCGGACCGAATGGCAATCGAGTAATTAAGTTAGTGATGCTTAGTTGTTTCCTTTAAATAGAAATAGCCGGTGGGTAACCTAAGGTAGGGAATAGAGAAATTCAACTCGACCTCAGCCGTAAAATTAATTTATAATATACCATTGATATTTAGTTTGTAAAAGGTGATAAATATATGAAAAAGGACAATTGGATTTTGATTGTATTTATACTAACCTTTATATTGTCATTCATATTTGCATGTTTATCTACATTGGCATCAGATATGAATGTTTTATTATTAGGGATAGTTTTAATATTATTTATATTGATAGGAATCATATTTGATATGATTGGGGTTGCTGTTTTAAGTTGCGATGAAGCGACTTTTCATGCTAAAGCATCAAGGAAGATTACTGGAGCAAGGGAATGCATTAAGTTAATTAAGAATGCTAATAGAACTAGTAGTATTTGTAATGATGTGATAGGGGATATTTGTGGAATTGTATCTGGTACAATTACTGCTTCTTTGGTGGTTATTTTGTGGAATACTTCATTTATGGCAATTTTTTTAACAGCAATAGTTTCTTCTTTGACAGTAGGTGGTAAGGCTATTGGTAAAAAAATTGCTATTAAGAATGCAGAGGGTATTGTATTTTTTGTTGGAAAAGTGCTAAGTGGATTTTCTTTTAGTAAAGATAAAAGAGTGAAGAAAAGTAATGGTTAGGTACTTTAAAATGTTTTAAGAGATAATAGTTGAGGGATATATCAGGTATTAAGGAAGAAGAAATTTATATTATAAAATAGGTTAGATTATCAAGTTGTGTCAATCATTGGAAGAAATAAGAAGGCATTATGTTTAATAATTAACCATAATTAACTCAAACGGTAAAAAATGTAATCCATGTGTTAAAAACATGCTATTAAAGAAAAATGATGTTATAATCAAGTTATAAATCAATTGCTGATGATTATGTGACAATTCATCAATAAGGCAAGTCGGGTGAATACTCGTTATCAAAAAAAGAGCACGTAAGTGAAATAAAGTGGTACCGCGGATGTTTATTCGTCTTTATATTTATTTCTTTTTCTTGTTCTTTTTGTTTAGAAGGAGTGAATGAAGATGAGAACAAAAATAAGTGATTTAAAAGAGAATACTACTACTAATATTAGTGGGTTAGTAGAAAAGGTTAGGGATACTAAATATATGGTTTTTGTGGTTTTAAAAGATACTACTGGACATATACAAGTATCTATAGAAAAGAGTGAAAAGGAAAAACTGGCTAGTGAGGTAATTAAGATTACGGTGGGTAGTTATGTAACATTTACTGGTAAGATGGTACTTAGTGAATATGTAAAAGATGGTGGAAAGGAATTTTTACCGGATGATGTTAAAGTTCTTAGTTTGGCAGAAACTAGCCCAATAGAGGATAATGCCAATGTGGATACTAAGATGGATTATCGTTGGTTGGATTTAAGAAGTGAGAAAAATACGCTTATTTTTCAGATACAGAGTTATTTAGTGAGGGTTATGAGAGATTTTTTATATAAAGAAGATTTTATAGAGATTCATACTCCAAAGTTAATTGGGACTGCTAGTGAATCTGGATCTGATGTATTTGAAGTTAAGTATTTTGATAGAGCTGCTTATTTGGCTCAAAGTCCACAGTTTTATAAACAAATGGCTATGGCTTCAGGATTTGATAGAATTTTTGAGGTAGCTCCAGCGTTTAGGGCAGAAAATTCTAATACAAATAGGCATACTACTGAATTTACTTCTTTTGATTTAGAATTTTCTTATATCGATAGTTTTTATGATGTTATGAAGATGGAACAAGAGTTATTAAAGTATACATTAAAAGAAGTTAAGAGTAAATATGGTGAAATTATTGAAAAAGTATTTGAAAGGGAAGTAGTTGTTCCAGAAGGAGATTTTCCAATTATAAAATTAGAAGACTTATATAAAGAGTTACATGATAGATATGGGTATGAGATACCAGATGATGATAAAGGGGACTTAAATGCTGAAACCGAGGGATTAGCTTCTAGGTATGCTATGGAAGTATATCATAGTGAATTCATTTTTGTAACGGATTTCAATAAGGCTAAGAGAGCATTTTATCATATGAGGGATGACAGTGGAACTCCTTTAGGATATGATCTAATATGGAGAGGTACTGAAATTACTACTGGTGCTCAGAGAGAACATCGATATGAAGAGTTGAAGAAGCAGGCAGAAGAAAAAGGACTAGGGGAAGATGTTAAATTCTATTTAGAGTTCTTTAAGTATGGATGTCCACCTCATGGAGGATTTGCTATTGGTGTAGATAGGCTTACGATGTTACTATTAGATTTACCTCATTTAAGAGAAGCAATGTTTTTGTTTAGAAGTCCAAATAGATTAAATCCATAAATATGATTATAAAAAGAAGAAAGGGTATAATCAGTGAGGAGTAAAGATATGAATATAATATCAAATAATACAGAAATAGCCGTTATTTTTGAAAGGATAGATATACCTGAAATGGCAACAATATTTTGTCCTATAGATGTTGTTATAGGACATGGAGATAAGAAAACTAAAAAGTTTATTACTGAAGATGGAGAAGAATTTCCTTATATGCTGTCTAATGTTGAAAAATACACTTTTGGACTTCGTAGAAAAGTAGGCTCTATTAATAAATATTATCAGAAAAAAACTTTAAATGAACTATTAGATACTCATTTAAATGGATTAAGTCAATTTATATACTATTTTAGCTCAAATTCTGATGATGCTAATGACATTGAATTTATCATGGAAGATGCAGAAGAGAATATGTATGTAATTGAAGATAGAGATTTTGAATCATTTAAAAAGTCCAAAGTAATCAAAGAAAAACCAAAAGAAACTGTTAAAGTAGAAGTTAATTCTAAAAACTTAATTAATGAAGTTAAGAAAAAAATAATAGGGCAGGATGATGCTATAGAAGATATTGTATCTATTATATGGCAAAACTCTAAAAGTGATAGAAAGCAAAATATTTTATTAACAGGTCCTACTGGTGTTGGAAAAACAGAAATTATAAGAATTATTGCAAATAAATTAAATATACCTATGATAATAGCAAATGCTGCTAGTATGACACAAAGTGGTTATATTGGAACATCTGTAGATGATGTGTTAAGTGATTTATTAGCAAAATGTGATAATGATGTTAGAAAAGCAGAACAATCTATTATTGTTATTGATGAAATAGATAAATTAGCACATAATAAGTTTTCTCTTAATGATATTGCAACATCTGGTGTTCAAGATGAATTATTAAAATTAGTAGAAGATGGAACTTATACAATTAATGTAAGTAAAAATTATAATATTACGATTAATACTAAAAATATCACCTTTATTGCAATAGGAGCTTTTTCTGAATTATTAAAAGAGAAAAGAGAAAATAAACAGCAAAATAAAATTGGATTTGGTAATAATAATGTATCTTTTAAAGAAATAACTTCTCATTTAACTACGGATGAATTAACTAAATATGGATTAAAACAAGAATTAATCGGTAGATTTACCAATGTGATAGAATTAAATCCATTGACAAAAGAGAATCTAATTCAAATTATGAAAAATCCTAATGAAGATTTAATAAAACATAAAATAGAACTTTTAAATAGTTTAGGTGTTAATGTAGAAATAAAAGATTCTGTATATGATAAACTTGCTAATATAGCAATAAAAAAGAATATAGGGGCAAGAGGATTAATTGGGGAAGTAGATAATTTATTTATTAAAGCAATTACAGAAGTAAGCCAAAATGATGATATTTATGAATCATTAACGATTGATGAGAATACTATTGATAATCCTAAAAATTATACTTTAATTAGAAAGAAAGATGGTAATAAATAAAAATATTTCACATATTCTTAATTAGAGGTGGAATTTATGAAAGAATTACCAAAAATGTATCATAGTAAAATTAATAAATCTTTAGATAATGTTCAAAAGGTTTATAGTACGATAGAGAAACATGAGAATATGGAGGATAATATCAATCAAGGAAAGTATTCTCATGTTTCTATTGATAAAAAGATTAATAATATTTTTAATGATAATGGATTTGTATATAAGGCTGATGTTACTATTGTAACAGATACAAATACTATTAGAAAAAGGATTGTTGCAAGAAATGTGAATAATTTAATTACAATAGATAATGAATATATTCCTATTTCTATTATTCGTGATATTTATAAATAATGATAAGGGAGTAGTATAATATGAAGCAAAAGTTAGTAGAATTTAATGAGTTTTTAGAAAATAAAAAAATTGCTGTGATAGGGGCTGGAGTTAGTAATGTACCATTAATTCAAATTCTTTATGAAAGTGAATTAGATGTTACTGTTTTTGATAAAAAGGAACTTAACGATATGCCAGAGGTTGCTAGGTTTTTGATTGAAAATAATCATATTAAAACATCTTTGGGAGAACATTATTTGGATGCTTTACAAGGTTTTGATGTTATATTTAGAAGTCCTAGTTTTTTACCTACCAATCCTTATTTACAAAAGGAAATGGAAAGAGGGGCTTTGATTACTACGGAGGTAGAACAAGTAATTAAACTTGCTCCTTGTAAGGTTATTGGAGTTACTGGTAGTAAGGGAAAAACTACTACAACTACTATTATTCATGCTATTTTACAAGGTTTAGGGTATTCGACTTATTTAGGTGGCAATATTGGGACACCACTTTACTCTAAATTAAATGAGATGAAAGAGGATGATTTGGTTGTTTTGGAGTTATCTAGTTTTCAACTTATGGATATGAAGGTGTCACCTCATATTGCGGTGGTTACTAATATTAGTCCAGATCATTTGGATATTCATGGTAGTTATGAGGAGTATATAGAGGCTAAAAAGTATATTTTCTTAAATCAGGGAGAAGATGATGTATTGGTCATAAATTATGATGATGAAATTGTAAAAGAGTTCTATAAAGAGGCCAAGGGAGAAGTTAGATATTTTGGTATGGGAGATATTAGGGATAGTTATGTTTTAAAGAAAGATAATAATATTTACTTTAATAATGAATTAATTATTGATACTAAAAATCTTTTATTAAAGGGGAGTCATAATTATTTGAATATTTGTACGGCTTTAAATACAATTCGTGATTATATTCATGTAGATAATTTAAAACTTCAGGAAATTGTAGAAAGTATTCATCCTGTACACCATAGATTAGAGTTTGTAAGAGAGTTAAATGGAGTTAGGTGGTATAATGACTCTGCTAGTACTACTCCTGATAAGGCTCTAGCTGGAATTGGTGCTTTTGATGAAAAAATCGTATTAATTGCTGGTGGGTATGATAAGAATATTTCTTATGAACCTTTAGCTAGAGCAATTGTTAAAAAAGTTAGTAAATTGATTTTGTTTGGAAGTACTAAGGATAAAATTTATCATGAGGTAATGAAATTACCTAAAGGATTATCTAGCCGTGTACAAATTTATGTGATGGATACTTTAGAAGAGGTAGTGGAAGTTGCTAATAAAGTGAGTGAAAGTGGAGAAGTTGTATTATTTTCTCCAGCTAGTGCTAGCTTTGATATGTTTCAGAATGCTTATCAAAGAGGGGATTTATTTAAAGAATTAGTTAATAAATTATAAGTTAATTTTAATAAAAAATATAGAAAATAATGATACTATTTCAGCCATTTTACATCTAGATAAAAATCAGCTCTTTTTTTCTTGACAAAAGAGAACAAATAGAGTAAAATGTTGAAATAGTCAAAGGAGGAAAAGCATAAAATGTCAAATAATGATAAGGTATATTTAACCGATCAAGGTTTTTTAGAATTAGAAACTGAGTTAAATGAGTTAAAAAATATAAAAAGACCTGCTGTTATTAAGGCTTTAAAGGAAGCTAGGGCATTGGGAGATTTATCTGAAAATGCTGATTATGATGCTGCTAGATCAGAACAAGCTCAAGTAGAAGGTCGTATTCAAGAATTAGAAAAAATTATAGAGAATGCTCATATTATAGAGAAAGGATCAACAGATTCTGTTAGTCTTGGTACAACAGTTAAAATTAAATATGTAGATGATGACGATGATGAGTTAGAGGAATATTTAATTGTAGGATCTAAGGAAGCTGATCCATCTAATAATAAAATTTCAAACGAATCTCCACTTGCTAAAGCAATTATGAATGCTAAAGCAGGAGAAGTACGTTCTGTTGAAAGTCCAAATGGTACTTATGATGTTGAAATAGTAGAAATACTTTAGGAGGAAATAATGAAGAATGTTGTAAATTACAAGGTACAAAAAGAAGAATGGGAAAAAGCAAAGACACAAGCATTTAAGAAAATTGGTTCTAAATGTAAGGTAGATGGGTTTAGACCTGGTAAGGCTCCAAGAAATTTGGTAGAAAAAAATTATCCTGGTAAAATTATGATGGAGGCTGCTGATACATTGATTGATCAAGAGTATCGTCGTCTTCTAATAGAAGAGAAATTGATGCCAATTCTTGAACCAAAAATTGATGTTGTAAAATTATCTGAGGATGAGTTAGAAGTAAATTATATCTTTATTTTAGAGCCTACTGTAAAGTTGGGAAAATATAAGAATTTAGGTGTTAAAAAGGATAACTCTCATGCAACAGATGAAGAAATTCAAACTAAAATTGATGAATTACTTCAAGATTACGCAGAATTAGTAGTAAAAGATGATAAGGCAAAGGTTGAAAAGGGAGATACTGCTATTATTGATTTTGAAGGATTTAAAGATGGCGTTGCTTTTGATGGTGGAAAGGGAGAAAATTATTCTTTAGAAATTGGAAGTAATAGTTTTATTCCTGGATTTGAAGATGGTATTATTGGAATGAAAAAGGGAGAAGAAAAAGATTTAAATTTAACTTTTCCTAGTGATTACGGGGTAGATGATTTAGCTGGTAAGGAAGTTATTTTTAAGGTTAAAGTAAATGAAATTAAGAGTAAAGTTATTCCTGAATTGAATGAAGACTTCTTTGAGGATTTGGGAATGGAAAATATTAAGAATGAAGAAGATTTAAGAAAAGAAATGACCAAAGAAATAGAAGAACAGAAAGAAAAGCAAGCTGAACGTAAATATAATGATGAGTTATTAGATAAGGCTGTTGAAACAATGGAGATTGATTTAGAAGATGAATTAATCGATGCTGAAACTGAGGCGATTTATACTGATTTTATGAATGGTATGGCTGCTCGTGGTATTAGTGAAGAAATTTATTTACAATATGCTAATACTACTAAAGAAGATATTATGAGTCATATGAGAGAAGAGGCTACAAAACGTCTTAAAAATACTTATCTATTAGATGCTATTATTAAGGAAGAGCATATTGAGGCAACAGAAAAAGAAGCTAATGATGAGATTTCTAAGATGGCTCAACAATATAATATGACTGAGGAAGATGTCAAGAATGAAATTGGCGGTATGAATGCAATGATGCATGAGATTAAGGTTAGAAAAGCTCTTGATATTATGAAATCTTCAAAATAATTGTAAATTTTAACTAGGTACCAAAAAGTATCTAGTTTTTCTTTTTGAAAAAGGTCTTGACATTCCTTTTAAATCGTAGTATATTGGATGAAATATTTTTTTGGGAGTGGTAAGAATGGAGAACGGTGTTTTTAATATTTTTAGTGCAATTATTGATTTATGTTGTTCCATTTTGTGCTGTCTTAAAAATAAAATGTTTTTGGGTGCTCTAAGAGTTTAATTAAGCTTAGAGTGCTTTTTATTTGTAAGGAGGGAAGTTATGGAATATTTAACAGTTGATGGTTTGGTAGATATGGTGAAAAAATATGATCAGGATGCGGAAAGTATGATTAAGGAAGCTTATCTTTATGCGGAATATTTACATAGAAATCAATTTAGACAAAGTGGGGAGCCTTATATTGTTCATCCTTTAAATGTGGCATTTATTTTAGCGGAGATGCATGCTGATCGGGATACTATTTGTGCAGCGCTTCTACATGATACATTGGAAGATACTGATACTACTTATGAGGAGATTAAAAATAATTTTAATGAAGAAGTGGCTAAATTGGTGGATGGAGTTACTAAGATTAGCAAAATGTATTTTTCTACGAAAGAGGAGCAGAATTATGCTAATATGAGAAAGATTATTACTGGTGTTACTCAGGATGTTCGTATTATTATTATAAAACTTGCTGATAGGCTTCATAATATGAGAACTATTCAGTATAAATCTTCTTTCAAGCAAAAAGAGAATTCTATTGAAAC
Organism: uncultured Erysipelotrichaceae bacterium; assembly: GCA_902766815.1. The sequence goes on from CACXEZ010000106.1 coordinate 12,119, forward strand.
ATTAAAAATATTTGTTCCTCTTGCTTATTATATAGGTGCTTATAGAATTAAAAATGAGCTGGAAGATATTTCTTTTCGTTGTTTGGATTTTGATAAATATCAGGAAATAGAAGAATATATTCAGAAGATAGAGAAAGAAAATAGGTTATGTATTCAAGAAATGTTATATAAAATTCGTTATATCTTGAGTGATAGGAATATATCTAATGAAATTAAAGTGAGAATGAAAAATGTTTATGGGGTTTATAAAAAGTTAAAGTCGGGGGAAAAATTAAGAACTATTCATGATTTAATTTCATTTAAAATTATTGTTGAAGAGATTGATCAATGTTATTTAATGTTAAGATCCATTCATGAACAATATAAGCCTGTTAATGAGCTTTTTAAAGATTATATTTGTAATGCAAAGCCTAATTTTTATCAATCTTTGCATACTACTGTTTTTGCTCCTAATGGGAGACTTGTTCAGATGCAAATTAGGACAGAAGATATGGATAAGGTTGCTTCTTTTGGACTTGCTCGTTATTGGTATTTAAATGGAGTAGATGCTAGAATGATGATGCAAGAAGATTTGAAATATAAATATCAGTTTTATTCTTCATTGAGAGAAATTGATCAAGTTTTTGATAATAATGAGGATTTTATTAAGCAGGCTCAAAAAGAATTATTTTCAGATAAGGTATATGTGTTTACTGCTAAGGGTGATATTATTGAATTACCGGTCGGAGCTACTGTGATTGACTTTGCCTATCATGTTGATAGTCAGCTTGGAAATACAATGGTTGATGCTTTTGTCAATGATGAAAATGTAGCGGTTAATTATGTATTAAAAAGTGGAGATAGAGTTAAAATTATTACGAATCCTAATTGTTATCAGTCAAGACAGAATTGGGAAGATTTGGTTATTACTACTTTGGCTAAAAAACGAATTAAAGAATTTAATCGTTCTAGAAATATTTTAATAAATTAGTTATTTTAGTTTTCAAAAATCTTCTTTTATGATAAAATTAGAAAAGAATAGAAGGAGAATTTTTATGAGAATTGGTGTAGATATAGATGGGGTTTTAAATGATATTGGGGCGTGGCATTATTCTTGTGGATTTAAGTTTTGTATTGAAAATAAAATAGATAGAGGATTTAATCCTTATCAATATATGATGGAGGAGCAATTTGGACTTACAGATGAAGAAAATTATAAATTTTGGAAAGAATATATATTTGATTTGATGGTTTCTATACCTGTTCGTCCTTATGTGGCTACTGTTTTAACTTATTTACAGGAAATGGGATACGAGATTGTTATTTTAACAGCTAGAGATAATCGCTATTTAGCTAATCAATATGAAGATACTATGAATTTTTATGTAGAGGAATGGCTCACTAAGAATGGAATTCCTTATAATGAAATTATTGCTGGTAGTGGGAAGAAGGCTGAAAAAGTAGTAAAGAATCATATTGATATTATGATAGAGGATAAGGCTAGTAATGTGGAAGAAATTAGTAAAATTATTCCTGTGTTGTGTTTTGATGCTCCTTATAATTTAGATGTTGTGAAAGATAATGTTACTAGAGTATATAGTTGGTATCAAATTTATAAATATTTTATTGATTTAGCTAAAAATGTTGAATAGATTTGTAAAAAATGATATACTTGGGATAGGGGTATTGATATGAGATATTTAGGATTAGATTTAGGGAGTAAAACGTTGGGAATTTCTATTAGTGATACTACTTTGACAATTGCTAATGTATTAAAAACATTATATTTTGAAAGTGATGATTATGATAGTTTAATTCTTCCTTTGAAAGAGATTATAGAAGAATATGATGTCCAAAAGTTGGTGCTGGGGTATCCTTTGAATATGGATGGTAGTGTGGGAGAGAGAGCAGTTATTACTTTGAAATTTAAGAAAAAATTAGAAGAGGCCTTTCCGTTAGAGGTTGTTTTACAGGATGAAAGACTTACTTCTGTCATATCTAATCAAGTATTAATTAGTGCTGATTTATCTCGTAAAAAGAGAAAGAAGAAAGTTGATGGTATTGCGGCAAATTTAATTTTACAAAGTTATTTAGATAAAGAAAGGTGATAATATGGAAGAGAAGAATACATTTACTGTTATGGATGATAGTGGAAAAGAAGTAACTTGTGAGGTTTTGTTTACTTTTGACTCAGAAGAAACAAAGAAAAGTTATATTGTTTATACTGATAATACGACAGATGATGATGGAAATGTTCGTGTTTATGCATCGGTGTATAATCCGGATGCTGAAGCAGATGAATTAATGCCTATAGAATCAGAAAGAGAATGGAAAATTGTAGAGACGATTTTAGAATCTATTCAAGAAGAAAATAATAGTAACGAATCATAGATTGAGTTGGTTGTTTTATGAAAGTTTTACATAATATTTATGCGGCTATTCTTGTTCTTGTTGTAAGTGTGGGATTGTTTTTCTTTTCTTTGTTTCAATATCAATTATCTTCTGTTAGTCACGAATCTTCAGAAAAAGAGGTTATTATTGAACAGGGAAGTGTAGATGCGGTAGCTAGAACACTTTATCAAGAAGGACTGATTCGCGATGTTTTGGCTTTTAAACTTTATAGTAAATTATCTGGCAAGACTAGTTTAAAAGCAGCTACTTATTATCTTAGTCCTAGTATGGGTAGTAAAAATATTATTGATATATTATATCGAGGAAATGGTAAGAATAGTAAACAAGTTAGTATTACTTTTAAGGAAGGATATAATATTAATAAGTTTATTCAAATTGTAACATCTAATACTAATATTTTAGAAGAGGATATTATTGCTGTTTTGGAGGATAAGGAATATTTAAATGAGTTGATTCATGATTATTGGTTTTTGACTGATGACATATTGAATGAGAAGATTTATTATTCTTTAGAGGGATATTTGTATCCTAATACTTATTTCTTTTCCTCTTGTGATGTTTCTGTTAAAGAAATTATTATTAGTCTATTGGATGAAACTAAGAAACAATTATCTCCTTATCAAGATAAAATTAGTACTAATAATCTTCGAATTCATGAAATTTTTACTTTAGCTTCTATTGTTGAATTGGAGGGGACTTCTTTAGAAGATCGGAAAGGAATTGCTTCGGTATTTATGAATCGTTTGGAGAAAGGAATGACTTTAGGTAGTGATGTTACCACTTATTATGGAGCTCATGTTAATATAGGCGATAGAGATCTGTATGCCTCTGAGGTGAGGGAATGCAATGATTATAATACTAGATGTGCTACTTTTACAGGTTTACCAGTTTCTCCTATTGATAATCCAAGTATTGAATCTATAGAGGCTGTATTGGATCAAATTCAAAGTGATTATTATTATTTTGTAGCTGATAAAAATAAAAAGATATATTTTAGTAAGAACATTACGGAACATAACAATATTATTAGTCAATTAAAAAAACAAGGATTATGGTATGAATATTAAGATTATTTCATATATAATTCTTGTTTTTTCTTTAAAATATGTTAGAATATATACCTCGTGAAAGGGAGTATATTATGAAAAGTTTAGAAATAGTTTATTTTGTAGAACCTGGTAGAATTTATCCTTTTATTAAAGAAAAGGGAGAAGGGCATCGTGAATATTATGCGCTTTCAAAGTTAAAACAGGAATTAGAAGAATCTAGTGATAGTAATGTAGAAGGAAAGCAATTATTGGTAGGAATTAAAGCCAATCGATATTTAGATTTTTTTATGAAAGGATATTCTTATTTTGAATTAGATAGTTTATTTAATGAGGCTTATGAAAAATTAGCAAGTAGAAGAATTTATAGTGAAATGGAGGAATTTTATTTAGAGAAAGAGGCAATGAATATTGCTTATCGGACTTATCAGTCTTATGTGGCAGTTAAGCAATTAGTAAAAAAGATTTAGGATTATTTGCTTGTGATTAGGATAGGGTTTATTGTGTTGATGGTTTATAAAATTATTAATTGTTGTTGATTGTTATTGATTGTTCAAATTTAGAGTATGCTGGGAATGGTTTTATATTATAGCAATGTTTAAAAGAAGTGGGAGAGAAGAAAGTCAAAAGTTAGTAGTAGAAATTAAAATCTTTGAATAGCCAAAAAGATTTTAAAAATTTGTTGTTACAAAATAAAAATCTAGTTTATAATTCTTAAAGAAATTTAGGTTTTTTTCTTTTTATGGGTACTGTTAAAAAAAATATTTTTGTGTTATACTTCTAGTATAAGAGTAGGTGATAAGTTTGAAACGAATTGTTAGGATTGTTATTTTGTTATTGTTTGTATATATACCTGTTGTCAAAGCAGTAGAATTTAATATTACGTCTGATTATGTTATTTTATATAATTTAAATGATGATGAGGTATTGTATGAATTAGAGAGTGATAAAAGAACAGAAATTGCTAGTTTAACTAAAATTATGACTACGATTGTAGCTATTGAGAATACTCAGGATTTGGATCAAGAGGTTGTGATTACTAAAGATGCTTTCCTAGGAGTAGAGGATTATACTGTGGTTGGTTTTAAAGTAGGAGATAAAGTTAGTGTCAGAGATTTACTTTATGGCACTATGCTTCCTTCTGGTGCAGATGCTGTGAATGCTTTAGCTTATCATATTAGTGGTGGTGTGGGTGAATTTGTTAAACTGATGAATGATAAAGCTGTTAAGTTAAATCTTAGTAATACACATTTTGATAATCCAATTGGAATGGATAGTGATAATAATTATTCTACAGCTAGAGATATAGCAGAACTTTTGAAATATTGTTTAAAGAATAATATTTTTAGAGAAATTTTTACTGCTAGAACTTATAAGATAGAAAGTATTAATAAAGAAATAAAAAGTACTTTAATTAGTTACTCTAGATCTTATGGATTGGATGTTAGTGATATTACAGGAGCTAAGAGTGGATATACTGATGGGGCTGGACTTTGTTTGGCATCTATAGCAACGCTTGATGATGTTGATTATTTGCTTGTTACTATGCATGCTGATGTTAGTAATCGATCGAATGCTGTTAGAGATACTTTGGAGATTTATGATTATTATAGTAGTAATTATAGTTATCAGAAGATAATTAATAAAGATCAAAAGTTTCGTACAATACCTACTAAATGGGGAAAAGTAGATAGTTATGATGTTAAGGCAGAGGATGATGTGTTCTTGTATTTATCTAATGATATTAGAAAAAATAGAATTAAATATGTTTATGATGGAGTTACAGAACTTAATTATAAGATAAAAAAAGGAGATCAATTAGGTACGGTACAGGTAATGTATGATGATCAGGTGTTGACTACATATCAGGTTTATTTAAATCAAAATATAGAATATTATCATCCAATTTTATATGCTGTTATTATTATTTCTGTTGTTATTATGTTGTTATCTATAGAAACAATAATTAGTAGACATAGGAAGAAAAAGAGAAGAAGAAAAAAGCAAAGAAAGTGATTGATTAGATTTATATTTTGTGTTATGATGTAAGGGAAAGAAGAATTTTATTTAAAAGTGGAAGCCTATGTAGGTAAAGTTTTTTCTAATGTAAAAGATTTTGCTGTTGATTTGTAAATAATTCCATTAAAAATTCTTCTTTCTTTTTGCTTTTTTGTAGAAAATATTTAGGATCTTTGATATAATTGTAATGAGTTTTTAAGGAGGATTTTATGACAAATAAAGATTTAGCTAATTTAATATTTCCTAATATTACTAAAACTATAGAGGATTATAGAAATATATATCCAGTACGTGATTTAAAAGAAGGAGCAAAAGTCACTAGATTTGCTCCTAGTCCTACTGGTTATGTACATATAGGAGGTCTTTATCAAACTTTAATTGATTATAATTTAGCTAAGAATTCTAATGGCGTTTTTATTGTTAGAAATGAAGATACTGATAAGGCTAGAGAATTAGAAGGGGCTCAGGAATTGATTATTGATACTTTGCATTATTATCATCTTATTCCAGATGAATATCAATATAAGGATAAGATTATTGGGGAATATGGGCCATATACTCAAAGTCAAAGGAAAGATATTTATCAGTCTTTTATTAAATATTTAATAGAGATAGGTAGGGCTTATCCTTGTTTTTGTAGTAAGGAAGAATTAGCAGAGTTGAGAGAACAACAAGAGATGAATAAGGTAAGGACTGGATATTATGGTAAATATGCTAAGTATAGAGATTTATCTGTTGATGTGGCAATAGAAAAAATAAAGAGCGGAGAAGATTATATTATTCGTTTTAGATCTAGTGGAGATTATAATAAAACATTTAAATTTCAAGATTTGGTAAAGGGGGAGATTCAATTTCCCGAGAATGATTTAGATATTATTTTGATGAAATCCGATGGTTTACCTACTTATCATTTAGCTCATATGGTAGATGATTATTTAATGGGGGTTACTAATGTAGTCAGAGGGGAAGAATGGATTAGCTCTATTCCTATTCATATGGATTTATATCGGGCTTTTGGAATTAAGCCACCTAAATATATTCATACTCCTAATATTATGAAAAAAGAAAATGATAAATTAAGAAAGATTAGTAAAAGAAAAGATCCAGAGGCAAGTATGAGCTATTATAGGGAATGTGGATATCCAAAGGAGGCGGTTATTGAGTCTTTGATGGTTATTATTAATTCTAATTATGAAGAATGGCACACTGCTCATCCAGAGAATAGTTATTTAGATTTTGTTTATAGTCCTAAGAAGATGTCTTCCTCTGGTGGATTGTATGATTTGGATAAGTTAAATAATATTTCTAAAAATATTATTTCAAAGATGACTAAGGAAGAGTTAATGAAAGAATCTTATGAATGGGCTTTATCTTATAGTAAGGGATTAGCAAATTTAATTGATCAAGATAGAAATTATTATATGAATATTATCAATATAGAAAGAGAACAAAAAAAACCTAGGAAAGATATTGCTAAATATAATGAAATTATTGATAATATTTGGTATATGTATGATCAATTATTTGAAGAGAGAGATAAAAAATATGAATATCAAAATATTATTGATATAGAAGAAATTAGAAATATTCTTAAGACTTATATGAATGAATTTTTTGATATATCAAGTAAAGAGGTATGGTTTGATGGGATTAAAGCTTTGTGTGATAGATTAGGTTATGCTAGTAATATGAAAGAGTATAAAGAGAATCCTTCTCAATATAAGGGCAATATTGCTGATGTTTCTACTGTATTAAGGGTAGCCTTGACTACTAAATCTATGACTCCTGATTTATATGAAATTATGAGGTTACTTGATAGAGATAGAATAGAAAAAAGATTTTTAAAAATTTAAACATTTTATAGGGAATTGTTGACAATGAGCAGAAAAAATGTTAACATATAGCCAATCTGTGAGAAAGTGGGGGATAATATGTTAAGAAATGTTATTAAGTATGGTGGTTTAGCACTTGTTATTATTGGAATTATTTTAGTGATGAAGAATTTATTTGCTTCTGATTCTGATTGGAATAATGATAAAAAAAATCAAACTACAACGGTGGTTAGTAATTATTATAATGCTACTGTTAGTTTACTTGATAAAGAAACAAAAAAGTATATTGTTGGGGCTAATTTAGTTATTAAAGATAAAGATGGAAATGTTATTAGTGGTTGGACAACTGATGAAGGCGTTCATTTAGTTCCAAATTTAAAGAAAGGCACTTATGTTTTAGTTGAGGAAGAAGTTTCAGAAGGTTATAGGTTAAATAGTGATGGAGTTACTTTTGAAATTAAAAATAAGGATCAAGAGGTAATTATGTATAACACTAAAATGACTGAAGAAGAAAAGGCTCAATATGAAGCAGAGCAAAGGGCAAAAAATACAACTGCTAGTGAAGTTGGTGTAGATAATACATTATCTCAAAAAGATATTACTGTTGTTGTAATTGCTATTATTAGTATTGTTTTTGGAATTGATTTACTTTTCTTTCAAAAGAAATGTAATGGTTAAAATGTTATCTAGCATGTATATTTTAATGAAAAAATGGAAAAAATATTAAAAAGCACTTGATTTCTTAAGAAAATTATTATATACTTAAGGAGTCATGTGAGAAATGCCTGATTAGCTCAGTCGGTAGAGCACTCGGCTGTTAACCGATAGGTCGTAGGTTCGAGTCCTACATCAGGCGCCATTTTGATAATTAAGATCCTTGGAAATCAAGGTTTTTTGTTTTTTAAAACTGCTTTGGGTACCTAAAGTAGTATCTGTGGTAGTAAAAAATTAAATAAAGTCTTTTGTTATAAGATTTTATTTTTTTGGTGTTTGATACTTGTCGGGCTTCATTTTAAAAAACTATTGTAAAAACTTATACTAATATAGAAAAAAAGAAAAAATTATTAATATTTACTGTTATATTATTAATTTTCTATATCTTTTTAGTAATTGTTATGTATTTAGTTTATAATCAAGTAAATAAAACGGATGAGTTGACTTGAAAAACTCTTAAAAACAAGAAAATAGTTGATAAATTATATCGTGCATTGGAAAGATATGATTACAATGAAATAGAAAGAATAATGTGATATAATTCTATATTTGGTAATACTCCTTCAATATTTTATGATACTTATGTTGAAGATGAAAATAATTGTAGTGATAATTATTTAGATTGGGGATTGGTTTGTAGATTAAAAGATTTTGAAAAAGAAGGTATCAGATTTAAATTACATAAATTTGTTCGAAAATATTATGATGGAGGTGTAAGTTTTGTAGTAGAATATGAATTAATTTTTGACTATAAAGATAAAAAAATTGTAATGGGAAATGCAAGTTGTACCTATAATGGAATTCTTCCACATGGGGAATTATTGTTTTGAGAAAGATGAATGTTAAAAAGTGGTGGATTTAAAATATTTTAGAATGTTATTCAATTATGTTAGAAGAGTACTTTAAGAGAATTTAGGATACTTAGTAAAATAAGTTTCTTTTTTTTCTTCTTTTTCTTATAATATGACATAATATTTGATTTTGTTTTTTTATAATTGTTTTGGTGATGATATGAAAATTTATGTTGATTTGGTACTATTATTAAATTTTGGATTTGATTTACTTCTTTTATTTGGGGTTGGTATTTTACTAAGGAGACAAACTACTTTAAAAAGATTAGTACTAGGTGCATTGCTTGGTAGTGTTACTATTTTTTCTATGTTTGTTTCGGTATCTAGTTTTATGTTGTTTTTTATTAAAATTCTTATTTCTATTGGGATGGTTTTAGTTACTTTTGGTTATCATGATATAAAGTATACTTGTCGTAATCTTTTTTTTCTTTATACTTCTTCTATTTTATTAGGAGGTTTCTTGTATTTTTTAAATTTAGAATTTAGTTATAAAAATGAAGGATTGGTTTTCTATTTTCATGGATTATCAATTAATGTTATTGTGTTAATTATTTTAAGTCCTGTTATTGTTTATGCTTATGTAAAACAAGGGATGATGATTAGGAATCAATATTCTAATTATTATAATATTGATATTTATTTAAGAAATGGAAATGTAATACCAGCAACAGCTTTTTTAGATACGGGTAATCATTTAGAGGATCCGTATAAAAAAAGACCTATTTTGCTTTTAAATCAAAATATGATGAAGATTGATTATCAAAAGGATACGGTTCTTTTAGTACCATATGATGCTTTGAATCATCACGGATTATTGAAGTGCGTTGTTCCAGATAAAGTTTTTATTCAGGGAGTAGGATTTCGAAGTGATTTTTTGTTAGGCCTTGCTAATGATGAAATTAAGATGGAAGGTATTGATTGTATTATGGGATGTAGATTATTGGAAAGGAGTAGTTTATGATAAAGATATTTTCTGGTTATTTTAAACAAATGAAACGAGTGAAGTTCTTTTTAAGAAAGATATTTAAGAGAAATAATTATGTTTTTTATTTGGGAAGTACTGATTTACTTCCACCACCACTTAGTAAAGAAGAGGAAAAGAATTATGTTGAATTATCTATGAAGGGAGATGAAACAGCTAAAAATAAGTTAATAGAACATAATTTAAGGTTAGTGGTTTTTTTAGCAAAGAAGTATGAAAATACTAAAGTGGATTTGGAAGATTTGGTATCTATTGGTACGATTGGTTTAATTAAGGGAGTTAATACATATAAACTTGATAAGAATATTAAACTTGCTACTTATGCTTCTAGATGTATTGATAATGAAATACTTATGTATTTAAGAAAAACTAAGAAAAAAAGGACTGAGGTTAGTTTTGAGGATAGTTTAAGTTTTGATGCTGATGGTAATGAACTTCATTTAGAAGATGTTTTGGGAACGGAGGCTGATATTGTAACTAAGGGATTAGAGGATGAACTTGATAAAAAAATGTTATATAAAGAAGTTTCTAAATTAGAGGGTAGAGATAAAGAAATTATCGAATATCGTTATGGATTAAATGGTAAAAAGGAGTTAACTCAGAAGGAGGTAGCTAATTTGATGGGAATTAGTCAATCTTATATTTCTAGAATTGAAAAGAAAGTAATTCGTAAATTAAGAAATGTTATTAAGATATAAATTATTCATTGTAAAATAAAGTTTTTCCAATTTAATGAATGATGATTTTTAAAAAATAAACTATTAAGTATTAGTTTTTATATGTTATATAAAATATCTTAATGTTGTATTTTGTACTTTTGTACAACAAAAACACAAATGTTATACGAAAGTATAATTTTTTAGTTATAAGTTAAACAAGTAATTATCTGTGTCTATACTGTATTCAAAGAACTCTTTGTTTCATACCACCAGATAGGTTATTTGGGTAGCTATTCATAAATTCTTTTAGTCCATAGCTTTCTAATAGATTTATTACATAATCTTTTTTTTCTTTTATTAATTCATGTTTGATTTTCAATCCTAGTAGGCAATTATCTAATATTGTTAACCAGGGAAATAAACAATCACTTTGAAACATGTATCCAATTTTTATGTTATTCTTATTAAAGATAATTTCTCCGCTGGTTTTTTCTTCTAAGGAACCAATGATATTTAGTAACGTAGATTTCCCACATCCAGATGGACCTAATAAGGCAATAATAGTATCTTTTGGAATATCTAATGATATATCTTCTATTGCTAAAGTTTCTAGTTCTTTAGTGTAATAAGTTTTGGATATATTTTTTAAGGATAAAAGATTATTTTTCATAATCTTTAAAGTATTTGGTATAAATTAAATCTTCATATGGGGCGTAGGAGTTTAATTCACCTGCTGAAATAATAATATCTTGAATATGTTTCCATTCTTCTTCATTAATAGTAATATTTTTTCTCCAAGCATCTCCTTTTTTGTATTGATCTACTACTGTGATTAGATCGTTTAAAGATGTACTTGGGAAGTAATCAATAATATGATTTGCTATTGTTTCAGAATCGTGAGTACTTACATATTTTAAAGCTTTGTCAATTGCTTTGGTAAAACCTTTGATTACTTTTGGATTTTTTTCGATGAAACTTTTTCTAGCATTATAGGCAGTATATGGAACTTCTCCTCCTAGTTCTCCTAAGTAGGCTACAATATAACCAAGGTTTTGTTTTTGTAATTCTGTAGCAGTAGGTTCAAATAATGTAACAAAGTCACCTGTTCCTCCAATGAATGAACCTGACATTGCTGAGAAAGCGATAGATGTATCAATAGTTAAATCATTTTTTGGATCAATTCCGTTTTCTTTTAAAGTCCATTCTAGGGTCATCTCAGGCATTCCACCTTTTCTACCACCAATAATATATTTCCCTTTTAGATCTTCTAATTTGAAGTTTTCGATAGGCGTTCTTGATACAATGAATGAACCATCTCTTTTGGTTAGACCTGCAAAGGTAACAGGATAATCTTTTTCTCCATTATTATAGACATAGGTTGATGATAAAAAGAGAAAAAATTCATGATTGTTAATAAATGAAAATTTGAGATTATAATTCTTTCTTTTATTGTTATCATGTGTTAAAATATTATTGGTGATATGAATGTTATTTCTAGATAATGTATGTGAAATTAGTGATGTATTAAAAGTGATTTATTTTATTAAGCAGCTGTTAAAGATAGTATTAATTATTATTCCAATTCTTTTAATTGTTATGGTATCTATAGATTTTATTAAAGCGGCACTTTCAAATGAAAGTGATATGAAAAAAAGTGCTTCTATGGCTGTTAAGAGAATTATTTCAGCAGTGGCATTGTTTTTAGTGCCTACGTTTGTTAATTTTACTATGCAATTATTAGGAAATTTGGGTGTAAATTTTTCTTCATGTTATAATAGTGCAACTATATCTGGCATTGCTGATGCAACTAGAACATCTTCGACAATTAATGAGATTATTACTTCAGCTTCTGCTAATTACTCTGGTACTACGACAGTGAATTTAGCTGGTGGTAGTTCAAATGTAGTTACTAGTGGTAATTATACAAAGAATGGGGGAAAAGGTAAGGCCACTGAAATTACGATTGAGTATAATAAGAAAGATGATGAAGGAAGATGTGGTAAGAGTTTATGTGCTTCTATCGCTACTGTTAAATATCCTGGTGGGACAGTAAAGTATTATATGGGTCGTCAAGATCAACAGGGAGTTGATTCTGGGCAATCATGTAGAATTAATTCTTTTATGGCTGCTACAAATGCTGTAACGGATGGAAAAAATTCTTCTGCTGACTTATATAAATATTTGCTTAGTCTTGGATATTCAGGTGATAATGGTGATGCTAATTTAACATATAGAACCTTTAAGATAGCTGGAAAGAAATATAATGTGTCAAACCAAATGAAAGTGTATTATGGTGGAACTAGTAAAAGTAAAACTGAAACTTTGATGAAAGAAGCATTAGATAACGGACAACCTGTAATGATATTTGTATGGAAGTCACTTTGTCCTGATTTAGCAAGTAGCCATCATGCATTATTACTATTGGGATATGATAAGAATGATAAAGTTGTTTTTATAGATAGTGGAAATAAAGCTTTGAATTCTAGTTATAAGAAGCGAACGGTCAAGGAGATGGCTAAATGTTTATCTGATGATGGTACATCTAGTTATTATTATAGAATGGTTATTTTTAAGTTTAAGTAAATTATTTGAAGTTACTTTTTAATTGACAAATGGTAGTAAATAGTTTAGAATATACTTCTAGTTTGGGGGTATATTATGTATGAGAAAGTTTAATAGTCTTTTCATTACTTTCATTGTTATTTTAACTTTGATTGTTGTATTTGTTGATAATGATAGTTTAAATTCTTTATTTATTAATTATAATGATATTATTGTTAATGAGGTTGCTGTGTTGAATGTGGATTATAATAAAATAGTTTATAATGATACTAGTGCAGTTTCTGTTAGTAGTTTTAATGATGTATCTTCTAATACAAGTTCTGTTCAGGCAGTTAATAAAGTGGCTTCTTCTGATTATTGGGCATGGCCTACTGATAAAGATTATACTATTACTACTTATTATAGTAGTGGTCATAAGGCGATTGATATTTATAGTTATAGTGGAAATGGCTCTAATATATATGCTGCTAATAATGGGGTTGTTAGTATGGTAAAAGATGGCTGTGCGGTAGGTAATTTAAGTTGTAATGGTAGTGGTGGAAACTATGTTGTTATTAATCATAATAATGGTTATTATACTGTTTATATGCACTTGAAACAAGTTAATGTAAGTGTTGGAGATACAGTTTCTCGTGGGCAAGTAATTGGACTTATGGGGAATACTGGAAATGTTATTCCAGTTCCAACTGCTAGTTCTCCATATGCTGGTACTCATTTACATTTTTGTTTGTATGTGGGGGAACCTTTTAAAGGGGGATATGCAGTGAATC